>CALBTS010000497.1 GCA_937968035.1 uncultured Methanomethylovorans sp. | reverse complement strand
CCACCGAGATCTACACTCTTTCCCTACACGACGCTCTTCCGATCTTGCTATTAAACTGGTTTTTCCCCCATAGGTCATCTCCACTTCTGTTAGATTGATGAATACCGTATAGACCAGGTTTTTTCATATTGTTAATAATTTGACGTCAAATATTTGACGCCGATGATATTTAATAACTATATTTACAAATGTATAAATTCATTTTATGAAAGTAATTGATTTATTCGCTGGTTGCGGAGGGATGAGTTTGGGTTTTACTCATGCTGGATTTCAGATTGTAAAAGCCTACGATAATTGGGATGCGGCCATAAAATGCTATAGTGAGAACTTCAATCATGAAATTGAAAACGCTGACCTTGGAGATGTTAAATCCGTAGTGAGAGATATTCTCAAATATGACTTTGACATTATCATTGGAGGTCCACCTTGTCAAGATTTCTCCCATGCTGGTAAAAGAACTGAAGGTCAACGCGCGGATTTAACAGAATCATTTGCAGAGATAATTTCTATGACTAAACCTGAATGGTTTGTTATGGAAAATGTGGACAGAATGGCTAAAAGCAATGCGTATTCAAATGCTCGTAAGATTTTCAAAACAGCCGGGTATGGCCTAACAGAAATACTTCTTAATGCGAGTTTGTGTGGAGTACCTCAAACCAGGAAGCGGTTCTTTGTGATAGGAAATCTTACCAATGAAGATCACTTTCTTGAATCCTATCTGAACGATAGACAATCAACAAAGCCATTAACTATTAAGGAATACTTTAACGAGGATCTTGACTTCGAGTATTATTACCGTCACCCTCGAAACTATAATCGACGAGCTATTTTTTCGATCTATGAGCCTTCTCCGACTATTCGTGGAGTAAACAGACCTATACCGTCAGGTTATGCAGGCCATGTTAAAGATCCAATAAAAGTAGATGCAACGATTAGACCATTAACAACCGAGGAAAGGGCTCAGATTCAGACATTTCCTAAAACATTTAAATTTTATGGATCAAAGACTGATAATGAACAATTAATAGGAAATGCAGTTCCTGTCAACCTGGCAAAATTTGTAGGCGAATCTATTACGTTATATATTAAGAAAAAATGCCCTTGCAAACAGATGGTAACAGAATCAGCTTTCTAGACTGGCTAGTAGAAGAAAAAGGATTCAAGCATAAGTCTGCAAAAGACGTATGTTCGAGATATAAAAGAGTGTTAAAAATAATGGACATAGATCCTAAAGCAGACTGCCTTGATACCCTATTTTTTTTATCAAAGAAGGATGCATTTAGATCTCTACCATATACTGTTAAATCCCAAATCAAAAGATCTGTCCAATTATTTCATGAATTTCACCAAACTAATTTTCTTTTTGCAGAAAAGACAGTTATCTAATACATCTATTTTAAGGGAAATGTCGACTTTAGTTTTATTGAATCGCAAACCCCCAAAATTCTTTGTAGAAAGCAATTAATTTGTATAAAACAGTTGATTTTATCACTTACATTTCAGAACTTTGGTAAGCGGTATACTTGATTCCAACCTCCACAGCGAGGAAATGCAGCGAGACACTTCATTAATCAGGTATATCGCTTTTTTTCTTGTGTTGAAATTGACAGTGTTGGATCTTCTTGACACTAATTGGAACAAACTTTGTAAAACACAGATCGGAAGAGCACACGTCTGAACTCCAGTCACCGAATACGATC
>CALBTS010000496.1 GCA_937968035.1 uncultured Methanomethylovorans sp. | reverse complement strand
TTTTCATATTGAGCTACCAGCCTGCAGTACAAAACTGTTGATCGAGTTGATAAATTCTCACTTGATCTTCGGAATATACAAGGTTAAGAGCAAAAACCTGCTTCCAATCTTTCCATGCCAACAGGGGTGTACTGTCGTTAACAGAACCTTGTTTTTGGCCGATGTAAATATAATCAATTCCCCACTTGCACATAGCTCTGATACCTTCTTGAGAAGAAGGTGAGTGTTGTTCGAAGTAATTAATTACATCAACGGTCCACACTGTGTAGCCAGGAGTCTCAGGCTTTTCGTTCAACACCGCATATTGTGGGGGCATTGTATTCTCTCTATCAGTAAGCAATGATATCCACCAACCCCCATCGCTTCCCACGCCTGAAGTATTGTCATAAATTGTGAACCCATTTACAAGAAACAAGTCGTCAACATTTGTATGTTGGTTGATCCAACTAAAAGCCCGTAAATCAGATCTTGTTACCATCTCGTATGTATTATCTGTCACGTTTTTTGCTTCAAATGCAAACATTAATGAAATAGCCACAAGAAGAATCGGAGTAATTGTTGAATGAACCTGGTCAAGATTATCTGCAACTAAAGCCAATGCATAAGACAAAATAGTACTCAAACCGATATATAACATGATCTGTATAGAAAAATTATCAATATAATTGGAGAACGGTAGATTAACAACAGTGCCAATTTTGAATGCATGCAAGAGTACCATGCCAACCAACACCGAAAAAATTCGCCATTGATTCGTAAAAATACTGGTAAGAATTGAAACTAATGTGAGTATCAAAAGTGGTTGTGAATAATAATTCTGAGTAGATTTCAGGTTTAATAGGAAAGTTGTCACTGCCTCATCAAGCTTTGGAGAGTCCATAAGCCCCACAGATTCAGCCAAGGTCCCTCCTGAAATTCGAAGAAATAGAGGGATCAAAAGGACAACCATTCCAAGTAATACAATTGTCGCTCTGAAGAGTAACGTCGAAATTTTATTATCTTTACTTTTTAACCAATGAAACATCTCTCCAATTATCAAAGGTAACCAGAGGATAAGGAAAAAAGGCATTCGGTAATAACATAATGCCATGCCGCTAAGAGTTATAGAAACGATGATTAATTGACCGAGATTGGTTTTCTCAGAATAAAGAGATTCTATAAGCAAAAAGCCTGCCACTGGGAGAAGAACTTGACCACTTAGCTGAGCATATCGTCCCCAATTAACAAAGTAATTTGGATAAATTGTTACTAATCCTGCAACAACAACAGAAATGATGCCAGCCCATTTTTTCCCACCTGAAACTTTATATGTTATTGGGTAGAGGCACAATGCTGAAAGGGCATTACTGACCTGTCCAATCCATAACACAGATCGACTGGCATTCAAACCGCTAATCCAAGAAAAAACGGTCGAAATTGCGTGGAAACCAAAATGAACTGTAAAAGTTTCATATGGAACATAAGGTTGCCATGAATCAAACAATCCCCCTGCATTCGTCATCAACTGGGTAATGACCGTGTGTTGGTATGAATCACCCCACATAGGTGTGTCCAGTGTACGGATAGCCCAAAATTTAACTAAGAATATGATGCCTATTATTACTAAAAATGCAAGATTGTGCCATAACTCCAAGGTAAGATCGGAAGAGCACACGTCTGAACTCCAGTCACCGAATACGATCTC
>CALBTS010000495.1 GCA_937968035.1 uncultured Methanomethylovorans sp. | reverse complement strand
GTGAACTGTTTGAAGATGCATGTGGTTTCAGACCCCTGTCATTTGCATCCCCGGGATTTACAACAAGTGACTGGTTTTTAGAAGCATTAGATGGTTTTAAATTCGATTATTCCAGTGATTTTCGGGGAAATGAGGCGTTTTATCCAGAGATCGATTCCCATAAATTATCAACATTACAACTGCCTGTATGCGAAAAGTCTTTTGGCGAATTGGAATATGAAGGTTATTCCCAGGATGAGATATATAATATAGTCAAAAAAGACCTTGAAAATGCACAGGACTTCTTTATATTTTACATGCATCCATCATATGAACCAATACTGAATCGAAATCTTTTAATGCAGGTCCTGGAGTACATCACTTCGCGTGACAAATTCGAAATTGTTACAATGGACCAGCTTGCAAAGTACATGAAGAGAAGGAGTACGCCTGAGAATCCTGCAGATATATGAACTGGCACCTCGCAGTAAAGCCGTAATAGGGGGCATAGAAGTCGCAATGCTGGAAACGTCCAGAGAACTTGTTGCTCTTGGTCATGAAGTAACTATACTCACAGGTGCAAAAGACGTTCCCAAGGAACAGGATATAGACGGTGTCAGGGTCATTAGTATTGATGCCTTCGGAATGATGAAATATACATGGAACTCTTCAAGTTTGTCCCTATCAAGGCAAATACTATTTCCTATTACAGTTTTCTTGAACAGGCCCGATAAATTTGATATTTATCACGGACACATCTATTCATCAGGATTTATTGCAAATTATCTGGCAAGGAAGTCCGGAGGCGTTGCCGTAAACACCATCCATGGTTCTTACTACCCAATATGGAACCAGCTTACCAATCCTTTTGCTGCTCTTTTCTATAAGATGGCTGAACGCATATTGGCACCGACACTTGCAAAGCTTTCAGACATCCAGTTCCATACAGGAAATTATTTTGCGCAACAGGTCCTTTTATGGGGTGCTCCTGAACATAAAATAAAAACTCTTCACAACGGTGCCGATATTATCAAATTCAACCCATCAGTGCCTAATATAATTGACCTGGAACACACAACTCAAGTAAACATCGATACATCAATACCGGTGATACTCACAGCACGCCGCCTGGTCAAGAAAAATGGCATCGATTATTTGATTAGAGCGGTACGATTGGTATCAGAGGAAGAAAAATGCCAGTTAGTTATTATTGGTGAAGGTGAGGAACGTACAGCTCTGGAAAAATTAACACAGCACTTAAATGTTGAAGAACATGTGCATTTTTTGGGATTGATACCTCATGACCGACTTCCTCCATACCTGGCCCTTGCCGATATAGCGGTGGTCCCAAGTCTGGTAGAAGCATCGAGCATATTCATGCTTGAAGCAATGGCAATGGCAAAACCCGTAATAGTAACTAATGTCGGTGGACTTCCGGAGATCTTCGATCCGTCGGCAGGCATACTGGTTGAACCCATGGATGAAATGGGACTTGCTGATGCGATCCTGGAACTATTACGCAATAAAGAAAAACGTTTACAGTTTGGAAAGCAGGCAAGAGAACATGTGGAAACAAATTTTTCATGGAAAAGGATCGCAAAGCAAACGGAATCAGAATATCTGAAACTGCTGGCAAGTAAACGTATTAATGGCTGAACCGCCTTCCATGGAATGTAATTTAATTCAGTTTTTTTAATAAATGTTTGAAACAAAATAGAAAGTTTAAAATACCTCTTAGATACCATAAAATTTAGTTACAAATCCTCATAACATGGTACAAAAATAGGGGTTGTTGAAATGCGATATTTAGGTGGTCCAAATATTCGGTTTAAAAATTATGGTCTTGCACTCTGTGCAATTATGATTTTGATGTTGTTGATATCCGGAAGTGCCGCTGATTCTTCTCCATCTGTTAAAGTGGAGGGCACAAATATAATAGGTACTGGTTTCTCTGCAGACAAAACCTTGAAATTAACGGCAACTTACACGGAAAAGATACCAGTTGATGCTAAGAACGACAAATATTCAAAAATATATAAGATAACAGTTTCAAGTCCAAAAACATTCACCATTACAGCTAAAAATGTTGATACACTTAAAGTGAAGGTCACGCCAATTTATGCGAACATCGGATTACTTTCAGTCACAGGGAAGGCTGATGTTGTTGACAATGTGGCAACTGTAAGTTATAACGTACCTGCATTAAAGTACAAAGTTAAAGTTTTTGGAAAAAGCGACAGTAAAAGTATGACACTGAAAGTTCAGCAGGAGATCGGAAGAGCGTCGTGTAGGGAAAGAGTGTAGATCTCGGTGG
>CALBTS010000494.1 GCA_937968035.1 uncultured Methanomethylovorans sp. | reverse complement strand
AGATCGTATTCGGTGACTGGAGTTCAGACGTGTGCTCTTCCGATCTCACTTGAAAAATGTATTTCAATTGGAATGTTGAAAAATATCCGGCTAACAACTGCTTCAACCTGACACCGCTCTTATCACGCTTTTTGCCAGGAGAATGGTAAGAACAACATTCTTGCCAATGACGCAAAAAGAAATAGTATAAGTTTTACAATTATGTGTAGTTTCCAATGTGCTATGGGCAGGATGTATCCATGGAAGATATTAACAATTGTATTCATGAGCTGCGGATTCAAATAAGTAAAGGAAAGATTCAAAAAGGGTATAGGGCAATACTTGAGTATATGCTCTCCCTTCAATCGTTCCTTAGTAAAGAGCATAAGGATTATTGCTTTCCTGGTAGTTTCTATCATGGGTATATGGATATGTCGTACTTTGCCTTTGTGCCCTCATCATTTGAAGGTAAAGGACTAAAGATAGCCATTGTATTCAATTATGAAGCATTCAGATTTGAGATATGGCTGTCGGGGTATAATAAGGACATACAGAAGAAGTATTGGGAGTATTTTAGAGCGAAAGAAACAAATGGGTATTACATTCCCGAGACAATTAAGGGATATGACTCAGTAGTTGAAGATCATATAGAGATGAAAGTCTTTGATGATGAAAAAACAACAGTAGAATTGGTAAAGAGAATAGAGACGTTTGTTAAGACCATAGAGAGTAGCCTTTGACACGTATATACATGTAATTTAACTACTTGGATAATTCTACTTGTAGAAATCGGCTAACACCTGCATCAACCCTATAAAGCTATTGTCACGGTTTGTGCAACTCGCTTCGTTCACAGGCACAATCCGCTGTAATGTACGCAATAAGGGTTTGCAAAAATTATGTCGACGCCTTCGGCTCTGGAGGTGAAAGATGGATATGATAGAATGGATAAGAAGTGGTGATCCTTCATTGGACTATTTGGTTGATAGGGATTTATTAGATAATAAGAATGAAAGAAAACATAGCAATATTGGCAAATCGGGTTGGTGTTTCGAATATATCAAAAACAGAAATCCTGATGGAAGCTGGGGGAATAGATTTTATCAACCCAAATGGATTTGCTCACACTATAC
>CALBTS010000493.1 GCA_937968035.1 uncultured Methanomethylovorans sp. | reverse complement strand
ATACATCAGCCGGGATTCGAACCCGGGTTCTAGCGTTGGCAACGCCAGGTGATAACCGCTACACTACTGATGTGCATTGTTTGGTGCCCAGACCCGGATTTGAACCGGGGACAACTGCCTCTTCAGGGCAGCGCTCTCCCAGACTGAGCTACCTGGGCTTTATGGGGAGCAACATAGCACCTTAATGCTGTTTTCCAATTTAAACTTAACTGTTTTTTGTTTTGCTGATGGGCCCGCTGAGAGTCGAACTCAGGACCTCCGCCATGTCAAGGCGACGTCATAACCAACTAGACCACGAGCCCTTATCGGCACCACCCATACATTGTCATAGCAGATAAACCTTTTGTTCCATAAAATCAAAAAAGGCTATCTACCTGTTCAAAGTGTATTTCTTATATATAGTTCACCTGGTTTATCCTCATGAGATAGTAAAAATTTGAGTTGATCTGAAAAATACATTGCTTTGCACATTTAGTTTTGCAACTTTCTTATCTATTTAATTATGGCAGAGAGTGTGACTCACTGTCATCTCCGGCAACCTGGGAAGAAAAACATTACCATCATTCAGTAGCTGCTGCGATGATAGCAGGAACTGGATACAGGGTTTGCTTAGAGAAAGAGATGATACTTAAAAGTGAGGAGTTTAATAGAATATATTCGATGTTTCCTTTGCATTAGATTTCTGCTTGCTTGCACCACTTGGATAGACCATGGTGAGCACGTCAACACTTGAACCCAGATCTCTGGAATCATGCAAGTAATATCCATCGCTTAAATGTGAAACATTGTCGATCCTGAGAATCGCATAGTCCTTGCCTATCTCTGAGACCGTTATTTCGTCGAAGTCATAGAACATCTTCCTTATATCCCCTTCTAGATTATGGCTACCCATCAATAATGTGTAAGCCTGTACAAATGCATCGAGCTCAAATGAAAGAGTAACAGTGGCATCAGTTCCACTGAATCTCATTGTCATTTGCTTGTAATGTATATATTGAGGATTGTCGGTCGCGGCGGTTGCCGGTAATGAAACAAGGATCATTACAAACATGAAAGCAATAAGTATATGAATAATGGATTTCATTTTCTAAACGCTTTCTGCATATCCGCCTTAATATTCATATAGTTTTGCAATATAAAGTGATACATTTATTTTATATGTGCACCATATATGCAGAATCAATAAAAAAAAGGAATAGTCAGGTTGACAACAGAAATCATAACTGTGAGCAAATCATGGATACAGAGATGACTACTATTGATCAAAACGAACTTTATGATCTCGATTTCAACACTACGAACTCCATAGATGTCCCTAAACTGTTGATCGATCAGATCATCGGACAGGAGCATGCTGTGGAAGTGGTCAGGAAAGCAGCAAGCCAGCGCCGACACGTAATGATGATAGGGACTCCAGGTACTGGTAAGTCTTTGTTGGCAAAGGCTATGGCAGAACTTTTACCCAAAGAAGAGCTGCAGGATATTCTTGCTTACCCGAATCTTGAGGATCAGAATAATCCAAAGATGAGGACTGTACCTGCTGGCAAGGGTAGAGAAATAGTCATGGCCCATAAACTGGAAGCACAGAAAAAAGCCCAATCCCGGAACATGCTGATGATGATACTGGTCTTCGGTATTATCATATATTCTTTCTATGTGGACCAACTGTTGTGGGGGATCATAGCAGCTATTATGATACTCCTGCTTACACGTCAGTTGCTTCCAAAAGAAGAGATGATGATACCCAAGCTTATTGTAAATAATTACAACAAAGAGCATGCTCCTTATATCGATGCAACTGGTACGCATGCAGGTGCACTCCTTGGTGATGTGCGCCACGATCCCTTCCAGTCAGGAGGACTTGAAACTCCTGCACATGACAGGGTTGAGAGCGGCGATATACACAAATCACACAAGGGCGTTCTGTTCATCGATGAGATAAATACCCTCAGCCTTGAGTCACAACAGAGCATGCTTACGGCTCTTCAGGAAAAAGAATATGCCATCACAGGACAATCAGAACGCAGTTCCGGTGCCCTTGTAAAGACAGAGCCCGTGCCATGTGATTTTATCATGGTGGCTGCAGGTAATCTCGATGCAGTGGAAAAAATGCATCCTGCCCTCAGATCAAGGATCAAAGGATATGGCTATGAGATTTTCATGCGTGACTCCATGGAAGACACTCTCGAGAACCGCAGGAACCTGGTGCGTTTCGTGGCTCAGGAAGTAATGCGTGATGGACATATACCTCCTTTTGACCGGTCTGCGGTCAATGAGGTGATCAGGGAGGCCAGGCGCAGAGCCGGGCGAAAGGGTCATTTGACCCTGAAGCTAAGGGACCTTGGAGGTCTTGTTAGAGTAGCCGGGGATATTGCTCATGCTGAGAACGCACCAGTGACCACCGATAAACATGTGCTTGCTGCAAAGAAGATGGCCCGCTCCATAGAACAACAACTGGCAGATAGTTATCTTGAAAGACGTAAAGATTATCAGCTGTTCCAGAAGAATGGTTTAGCTGTGGGAAGGGTCAACGGTCTCGCCGTAATGGGGGGAGACTCAGGCATAGTATTGCCTATCATGGCCGAAGTGACGCCAGCTCAATCAAGTTCAGAAGGACGTGTGGTTGCTACCGGTATGCTAAAGGATATCGCGAAAGAAGCTGTCCAAAATGTATCTGCTGTGATAAAGAACATCACCGGAAAGGATACCGCAAATCATGATATCCACATTCAGTTCATAGGGACCTATGAAGGTGTGGAAGGTGACAGTGCATCCATATCCATAGCTACAGCTGTAATCTCTGCACTTGAGAACATACCCGTGGACCAGTCTGTGGCAATGACCGGTTCTCTCTCTGTGAGGGGAGATGTATTGCCTATCGGTGGTGCTACCTACAAGATAGAAGCTGCAGCCCTGGCAGGCATAAAGAAAGTAATAATCCCCAAATCCAATGAGGATGACGTGCTTATAGAAGAAGCCTATAAGGGCAAGATCGAGATTGTGCCGGTAACGAACATTATAGAAGTTATGGAGCACAGTCTTGTGGGAGTCGATAAAAAGAGAATAGTGGAGAAGCTTTCGAAACTGACAAACCTTAAGCTCAATCTCGATATTCCTGAAGTGGTTCCCACATGAGAGGATATTGGTTTTAATATGACCCACATGAAAAATGTTGACTTTTACGACGTAAGAGTGGTGGATGCCACTACTACGTCCATTATTATTGATAATGGGAATGTTGAAGAGATATCTGTGAACTATACAAGGGGCGGCGGTATACGTGCTCTGTGCGGAGGTTCATGGGGCTTTACTTCAGCTGATGGTTATTTCAATGAGAAGAAAGCACTTAATGCTGCCTCTGAGCTTGCTGTAAGCATGAATTCCCGAAATCCCAAAGAAAAAGTGGAACTCACCCCAGTAGGGAAACCAACATTGAAAGACCTTCCCCGCATAAAGATAGATCCACGGGATATATCCATTGAAGAAAAAGTTGAACTGCTCAAGGAAATGAGCAAACGGGCAAAACTTGAGGGGATCAGCAGCACAAGTGCCGTCTATTCTGAATCCGAAGTCAAGGTATGTTATAACAACATTGACGGTCTGGATTGTGAGTACGAACTTATAAGGTCCGGATTTGCGGTCAGTGCAGTAGCCTCAGAGAATGGCATCTACCAGGCAGGAAGGGAAAGCAAGTTCGGTGTCAAAGGGTATGAAATATTCGATGAAAATAATGCTCTTGAGCTTGCAACAAGTGCATCTAACGAGGCACTTCAGCTCATACATGCCAAGCCTGCAAAGGGAGGGAACATGCCTGTGATACTTGATCAGGAGCTGGCGGGAGTGTTCGTACATGAAGCTGTAGGACATGCATCAGAAGCCGATCTGGTGCTTGAGGGAAGTTCCATTCTTGATAATATGGTTGGAAAACAGATAGCTTCACCCCTTATCACTATAGTGGATGACCCTACACTTCATGAATATGGCTACTTCCCATTTGATGATGAAGGGGCACAATCACAAAGAACGACTATCATAAAAAATGGCGTACTGAACTCTTACCTGCATTCCAGAGAAACTTCAGCAAAGCTTGGAGGTGACCCTGGGCACAGCAGGTGTCAGGGATATTCCATGCCCATAGTCCGCATGAGCAATACATATCTTGATAATGGCAACTCCACCTTTGAAGAAATGCTTGAGGAAATAGGTGACGGAATGTATCTTATTGGCTCCAGAGGCGGACAGGTCAACACTGGTGAAGGTATATTCCAGTTCAATGCAGAAAAGGCATATCTCATAGAAAGAGGTGAGATCACTACCCTCATGAGAGATGTATCTCTATCCGGAAAGACACTTGAGATCCTCAATAATGTGACCCATGTGGGCAGTGATCTGAAAATGAACTCCGGAAGATGTGGAAAAGGTGGACAGCTGGTACCTGTGAGCGACGGATCACCTCACATTTGTATCTCGAAGGCCGTTGTCGGGGGTACCTGAATGTATGATACTGCAAGAAAAGCCCTAAGTGCTGCTCTGAAAGCGGGTGCTGATGAGGCTGAGGTCTATCTGGTCAAAAGCGAAGTGACCAGTATAGATATCCGTAAAGGTCTGATCGAAGGTTCTAAGGAGAACATAAATCAGGGAATGGGAATTCGTGCAGTGGTTAACGGTGCTGTTGGGTTCGCAAGCACCAATATCGACACGAAGATGGAAGAAGCTGCAAGGACCGCAGTTTCCTCGGCCAGGATCAGAGGCAGGGATCCGGCATGGAGGTCTTTCCCCACTGATGGAAAATATCCTGAGATCAAAGGTACGTTCGATCCCCGTATCAAAGATATGGAACTTGACGAATGTATAGAGTTGTCCACAAATATGCTGGAGGGAGCATCATCCTTGCCAGATGTGCTAGTAACGGCAGGATCCTTTTCACGTGTGGCAAGCCGACGCTTGATATTAAATAGTAATGGAATAGAGGTAGAGGATAGAGGAACTGCAATAAGTGGATTCGTAGATGTTATAACAGGTCAGGAAGAACCAACAACTGCCTATGAGTACGATATGTCCAGAGAAATGGACATTGATTTCTTCAATTTGGGAAAAGCTGCTTCTGAACTTGCATCCATGTCAAGACAGGGCATTTCCATTGAACCGCATCGTACAGAGATCATTCTGCATCCTTTTGCAGTCGCGGATCTTCTGACAGGTATTTTTTCCTCTGCCATTGATGCAGATAATGTCCAGAAAGGCCGGTCCAGTCTCATCGGCCGTAAAGGTGAAATGATAGCCAGCGAGAAACTGTCCATAATTGACGATGGACTACTTGAGGGAGGCCTTGAGACAGCCATGGCGGATGATGAAGGCGTTCCTTCCCAGACAAACCCTATTATAGAAAAAGGCGTTTTTAGGTCCTATCTCTATGACAACTATACAGCAGGTAAGGAAGGTATAAGCAGTACAGGCAATGCTTCCAGGCATTCCTATTCCTCCCCTCCTTCTGTAGGGATCCGCAATTTTATAATAGGATATGAAAAGAGCAATGTGATCGAAGATACAGATAAGGGGATCTATATTAATACTGTTATAGGAGCACATACTGCTAATTACATTTCAGGTGATTTCTCTGTAGAAGCAAGGAATGCCTTCACCATTGAGAAAGGAGAGCTTGCAAGACCTATCAAATCGCTTATGTTATCAGGAAATGTTTTCGATATCCTTAAGAATATAAACGGTGCAGGCAGGGATCTGAGGCAAGTGGGGGGAACAGTTACACCCTCACTTCGGATAACTGATATGAGTGTTGTTGGCTGACCCTCATCATTTTCAAAAGCAGTTCCATTATTTCCTTTTTTTCTGAAAGACTTACTGTTGTGTGGATCTGATGGTCATAAGAATAACATAGAAAACCTGCACCAGGTTAAAATATTATTCTTTCCTTTGCTCATGAAGGAATAATGCGATTCGATAGCATGGATTTGGTCCCAATGGATTTTCGTGTAGTTGTAGATAATTCCTGTGATCTGGTAAGTGTGCTTGATGGGCAAATGAAATGTCTGTACGTTAATCAGGCAATGGAAAAAGCCACTGGGATGCAGGCACATGACCTTGTCGATAAGCCATTACAAGAAACAGGTATTCCGATACATGCCTGTGCTCTCCTTAAAAAGCAGATACAAAAAGCATTTCTTACAGGAAAGGATATTGAACACGAGATTCTGATGGAATTCCCTATTGGAAGTGGTCTTCGGAGCTGGTCATGGCGCCTGATCCCTGACAAAGGTTCTGATAGAAAGGTTTTATGCGTATTCTTAGTTGGCAGGGACATTACAGAAAAGAAGCTATCGATAAATGATCGTTCTCTTAATGCCAGCAGATCTTATGCTCTTTTTGAGAATTCTCTGGATATAATCTTCGAAACAGATAAAAAAAGTGCAATAACGTATATCAGCCACCACGTACGAAAATATGGCTTTAAGGAAGAAGAACTCATTTCCACCAACATTTTTGAGATTTTTGTTCCTGAAGACAAGGATCATGCATCCAGAGAATACCTTAAGCTTCAGAGGTATGGAGGAATGGCTGCTATAACCATACGGCTCAAAGATAAAAAGGGAAAGTTCTTCTGGTTCGAATGCAGATGTTCAAGGCAGGAAGATGCAAATGGTACCTTTCTGGGCATATCAGGTATCCTGAAAGATATTACAGAACACATGGAAAAAGAACAGGTTATCCGCATTCTTGAAGCTGTAAGTATTGCTGCAAGCAAATTCCTGCAGATCGGCTTATCTTCAGAGGATTTCAAGGAAATACTGGAACAACTTGGGAGGGCTACTAATGTCAGCAGGGTATACATTTTTCAGAATGAGACCGAAGGTGACAGTAATCTTCTAATGTCACACAAATACGAATGGGTTGCCAGAGGCATTGCCCCTCAGATAGACAATCCGTTTTTACAGAAGTTACCCTACCATTCCATGGCACCCCGCTGGGAGAAAATAATGAAAAGAGGGTATCATATAGAGGGCCTGATAAAAAATTTTCCTGATGAGGAGCGTGGATCACTGGGAGACCAAGGGATTATTTCCCTTGCCGCCGTGCCAATATATGTTGGCAAGGAATGGTGGGGGTTCATTGGTTTTGATGATTGTGAACGTGAGAGGGAATGGTCACTGGTGGAAATGGATGCTCTCTGGATAGCCGCCGATACCATAGGCGCTGCGATCTTAAAACAGCAAATAGAATCTGAGATCAGGAAAAGCCAAAAAAAACTGGAAACTATACTGGAAGCTGTCCAGGCCGGTGTAATAATAATTGATGCCGAATCCCACACTGTAGTTGATGCTAATCCAGTGGCTGTCCAGCTTATTGGAAGAGGGAAAGCAGAGATCATAGGTAAGATCTGTCACGAATTCATGTGTGTTGCAGAGAAAGGTAAATGTCCCCTCACAGATCTGAAACAGGTAATAGATTCTTCTGAAAGGGTTCTCGTTACAGCAAAAGATGAAAAACTTCCTATTCTCAAAAACGCAGTTTATATTGAACTGGATGGCAGACAGCGTATAGTGGAAAGCTTCCTTGATATCTCTCATATAAAAGAAGCTGAAAGGGCACTTATGGAAAGTGAAGAGAAGTTCAAGACACTCTTCATGAATGCTAATGATGCCATCTACATCTGTAATGATATGGGAGACAAGATCAAAGAGGTCAATCATATTGCTTCCGAGATGCTGGGATATAGCAGGGTCGAATTGCTGGGCATGTCCCCCCGGGATTTCAATGCATCGGAATATGCTGCATTGTTGCCTGAAAGGTTACAGGAACTCAAAAAGAAAGGAAAAGCAATATACGAGACTATCTACGTGAACAGTGCTGGTAAGCGCATTCCTGTGGAAATAAGCAGTAGGATCATAGATTATAAAAGTAAAAAAGCAATTCTGACCGTTGCAAGGGACATAAGCGAAAGAAAAATAGCAGAGGAAGCCTATAAGAAAGAAGTGCTGCTTAAGGAGATACATCACAGGGTCAAGAACAATCTCCAGGTGATCGCAAGCCTCTTAAGCCTGCAATCAAGAAAATTTCAGGACAGGGATGTCAGACTGGCCTTTGCAGAAAGCCAGAACAGGATACGTTCCATGGCTATAGCCCATGAAAAACTCTATATGTCAAAGAACCTGAAGAATATAGATGCTGCCGATTATATAAGAAACCTGGCGAACTACCTGCTGTACTCTTACAGAACAGGTACAGAAAAGGTAAACCTTGAGATCGATGTAGACGAGATATATCTGGACATAGATAAGATCATACCACTGGGCCTTATAGTAAACGAGCTTATTACAAATTCTCTTAAATATGCTTTTGACCCAGGTAAGGAAGGTTTGGTCAGTTTGTCCCTTAAGGGCTGTGACAGTTCACTTGTGCTTACTATCAGCGACAATGGGAATGGAATCCCTGAAAACGTGGATATATTCAGCACCACTTCTCTGGGGATGCAGCTGGTCACCACTCTTACAGAGCAGCTGAAAGGAAAATTGGAGATAGACAGGTGTGCAGGGACAACATTCATCCTGACCTTCGAGGATCTCGATTGATAGTGCCTGTGAGCCCAGGTTCTGTAACCATGTGCATAACTATTAACAGTGAAACGGCCATCATAGCCGCACAAACATAGAAAGGCATTGTAAAAGATACATAACCTCCAAGAAGGCCCCCTATCAAGGGTCCAAAAGCTGTACCCGCTGCCTGTGCGCTGGTAATGGAGCTCACCCGTGCACTCACCGACGCACCACCTGCAAGATCCACTGCAAGCGCCATGACCGGAGTTTCCACCGAGGCCATGCAAAGTCCCTGCAAGGCACGCAGCACAATGAGCTCCTCCACTCTGGTAATATAACCCAATCCAAGCACTACTGGAACATTAAGCAGTAAACCGTATAAAATCAGCCTTTTACGCCCGTACCTGTCCGATAGCATACCCATGGGGGTTTGCAGTATCACTCTGGATATGACATATGCGGACACTGCGATGCTTAGAGAAAGTTGCGAGGATTGCAGGCGGACCTCGTATTCAGGAAGAAAAGCGAATATGATCATGATCCCGACCATCATTATGAACATTGCAAAGGCGAGAGCATGAAACTGTAATGATCCACTATTGTTCAGAGATGTTATTTGTTTTTCATACCTGTCGTGTGTCTCGCCCACAAAGAACTGCACAAGTAGCAAACTTATCAACCCCAGAAAAGCGCATAAATAAAACCCTGCAGTAAACCCATAATATGTAGCTACTATGCCACCGACCATTGCACCTATGCCATAACCGAATCCCCTCATGCTTGAATATATGCCGATGGCTCTGCCTCTGGTACCGGATGTAGAGAAGTGGGTCACCATTGCTATAATAGCTGGTACTGCTGCACCTACCGTTATACCCTGTATAGCCCTCAGAAGCACTACGTATTCAAATACAGAAACATAAGAATAAAGCACTGAAGCCGCTATGAAGCCAGCAAGTCCGAATATGACAAAAGGCTTCCTTTTATCCAGCCTGTCTGACAACCTGCCTGAAATAGGCTGGGAAAATGCATTGAAAAGACCAAAGACCGTGGTGACAATGCCTGCTTTTACAACATCCGGGATCTCAGGAGCAAAGACACTATGGGTCTGCACTATATAAAGAGGTATTAGAAAAGCAAGTATACCCGTACCGAGGTCTTTGAAGAACTTAGAAATGGAAAGCATGTAAAGCTTGGGGTCAAGCCTCTGTGCAGCATGGTCGGTTTTTACCATAGAACGTTCTCTCCACCTGAATTTCATATCATATAGGACCACAAGTTATTCAATTCTTCCCGCACAAGGAAAGTATATGAAAGAACCTGTTTTCCTGCGCAGGTATCAGCAAGTAGAGAAGAACGAATTGCCTCCAAGATATAAGATATGCCGTTTGGTCCCGGTATCTTTTGAAAAGGCAGCTTCTCTGGAGGAACTGTGGGCCATGCATCGAGTAAAGATGCAGGATTATAGAAAACTTCTGGCATCGATCGATACTAATGGATATGACCCTAACCTCAGTATGCCAAGATCTTCTCTTCTTGACCTGAAGGTTGCGATCGTACAAAAGATGCTTGAGAATTGTCACTTCTGCGAACGCAGATGTGGTGTTAACAGGAAGGAAAACCAAAAGGGTCACTGCAGGGCAGGGGCTGTTTCAGGATATGCATCTGAGTTCCTGCATACAGGAGAGGAGCCCGAACTTGTGCCTTCGCACACAATATTCTTCACGGGTTGTGTTTTTTCATGTATCTACTGCCAGAACTGGGATATAGCTACCCATCCGGAAACAGGTAAGATCGCTGATCCTGTGGAACTCGCGAAATTGATAGAAAAGCGTCGCATGCAAGGATCAAGGAATGTGAACTTCGTCACTCCGACCCCACATCCGCATGCGGTACTAAGGATCATCAGCAATTTGTCAGTTAATGTGCCTGTGATCTGGAACTCTAACATGTATCATTCAAAGGAAGTGGGAGAACTACTTGAAGGTGTTGTTGACGTGTATCTTGCAGACATCAGATACGGCAACGACGAGTGTGCTGAAAAATATTCTAAAGTTAACAATTATATCAAAGTTGTTACTGAAAATCTGACCCGTGCATACTCAGATGCCGAGATACTCCTGCGCCATCTGGTCTTACCGGAACATGTGGATTGCTGTACGCGGCCTGCAGTTAAGTGGGTGAAAGAAAATATTCCCCATGTCCGTTTCAATCCGATGTTCCACTATACTCCTCACTATCTTGCTTACAGGTATCCTGAGATGAACAGGCATCTTAGAGCGCAGGAAATCGAAAGAGCTGTGGAGATAGTGCTCTCTTCTGGTCTTGAAGACGTACTGTTATAGTCTTATTCCACCACTATCATCCCGCTTTTTGTATACGGATGTGTAGCAAGATAGTAATTGTATGTTCTCCTTTCATGGAATGTATATGTGAAGGTCATGCCCTTGGTCAGCGTGGGAGACTGGAATGCACTGCTTTTAACAATGTATGCCACTGAATCGTTATTGGTCCACCTTACCGTATCTCCCCGGGAAATGGTCAGTGATTGAGGATGAAAAGCATAATCATCAATGTAGACCTCTATATATTTTATATCTCCAGCAGATGCATTACTGTCAGTATACTGTACTATCTCTTTATCCGTACAGCCTGAAAATGCCAGAAAAACTATCAGCAATATAATTACAAGCAACTTATTTTTCATACAGTGGCGAGTTATGGTCTAATAGGTATAATACCTTTTGAAGCAAAAAAGACACAATTGACCTTATAAACTTCTCATTTACGCTGGGTCCTGTACATGTCCTCAAGACGCTCCAGTGTGTCGGCTTCTTCCAGTGATTTATCATCCCTTACACGCACAAGCCGTGGGAAACGCAATGCATAACCGGATTCGTAGTTTGTGCTCTTCTGTATTTCTTCAAAAGCCACTTCAAAGAGTATGTGTGGTCTGATCTCAACGCTTGTTCCTGATTCTGAAATTATATGCTCCCTGAAAAGTTCTGTGAGTTCTGCCAGCTGTTCATCAGATATTCCTGTAGCCACTTTACCTACAGACAGGAATCTGCCTGTTTCAGGGTCATGGCAGGCCAATGCAAAAGAACCAAGGAAACTTGTCCTTCTGCCATAACCCCATTCAGCTCCTATTACCACAAGGTCAAGGGTTTCCATAACTGGCTTCTTTTTAAGCCAGTTCTTTCCTCGCTTGCCTGGTGAATATGGCGAGTCGGGGTTCTTTATCATGATCCCTTCATGGCCTGCCTGCAGTGCCTGTTCATACATGCAGTTTATCTGCAAGAGGTCTGACGTGATCAGCTGGTCATCCACGTGTACAAGATCACTGTTCCCTACAGAGGAAACCAGAAACTTCCGACGCTTTTGCAGTGGAAGCTCTATGAGGCTCTCACCATTGAGGTACATGATATCAAAGAGGTTAAGGGTAAGCGGAATATGGCGTACCTTATTCTGCACATCGTATTTACGTCTGAAACGTTTGAGGATCTCCTGGAAAGGTTTCGGTCTTCCATCTTCGTCAATGGCTACCGCCTCGCCGTCAAGTATGGCAGAGTCAGCCTTAACAGACCCCTTAACTGCAGATACGATGTCAGGAAGTGAGCCAGTAATGTTCTCAAGACGACGGGAATAGAGAGTAACAGTATCGCCTTTTTTATGTATCTGCACCCTTGCACCATCGAATTTCCATTCTGCTGCAACAACGCCCAATTCCCTTATGGCAGTTTCGATATCAGGTGTTACCTGGGCAAGCATCAGCTTTATAGGTCTGCCTACCTGCAGCCCCAGGTTCAAAAGAGCTTCGTTTCCTCCTTCTTTTGCAGTGACAGCCACAAGTCCCATGTCGTTTGTGAGCATGTAGCCTCTTTCGACAGATATCACAGGCACGTTAAAAGCCTTTGCAATAGCATCCCTGACAATGCCTTCCCCTACACCTATCCTCATATCCTCTATGGCAAGCCTGGCGATATAGCCAACCTCTTCAACGGATGCCGAGTTAAAAAGATATTGCAGATGCTTGATCTTGGATGTCTGGGACCCCTTGCCTGTTGCATGGGCTATATCCCTGAATCTTTCAAAGACCTCCATGATACTCAGTTCCGCAGGAGAGTCTAAAAAAGAAGAGAATGTGGCCTGTCCCTTGGATACTTTTCCCAGGGCTTTCACTGTAGTTTTACCGATGTCTCCTGTTTCCCTTACTATATCCTCTATTTCCTTGACAGACAAGCCCGATGATCTGGAAAGGGCATTGATAAGAATGCCTGTACCCAAGCCTACTTCTTCATCGGTCCATGCAGGAAAAACCTCGCCCATAACAAAATGAGTTACGATCGGCAACTCTTCACTGGTCACAAGAGAGAACAGCTCCGAAACAAGTCCTGTCATATCCAGAGATCCGGCTGTCTCTTCTATGATCTTGCATATCCTGCAGAACTCCCTGAAGCTTGTCATTGCGATCAGCTTGCTTAATCCTTATAGATGGAAACGATATCGCTCAGAATGGCACTTGCTGTCTCGATGGACCCGGCTCCTCTGCCAACAACTATGACAGGCCCGGCAAGATCTGTTTGCAGCGAAGCTACATTAAGGGTTCCTCCGACCGCCAGCGGATGGCCTATAGGTACGAGCCGTGGAGCCACCTGTATCCTGTTCTTACTGACCTCTCCAATGAGCTTTATAACATAACCGTCTGTCTCGGCAAGCATCAGAGCTTCGGGGGTGATACGAGAGATACCTGTTACATGCACATCTTTGTATGTGGTATTCATTCCAAAAATGGCATTTGCAAGGATCACAAGCTTGCATGCTGCGTCTATACCTTCTACATCATAGATGGGATCCTTTTCAGCTATACCCAGTTCCTGTGCCTCTGCAAGCATCAGCTCATAGGTTGCATGCTCTTCCATCATACGGGTAAGGATATAGTTGCAGGTACCATTGAATATGCCTTCTATGCTGATCACATCGTTACCTGCCAGTGTATCCCTTATAAGATTGAGCAAGGGCATTGCACCCCCTACGGTGGCCTCGAACCTGAAGGCACAACCTGATATAGATGCCAGTGCTGCAAGTTCCCTGTATTTTAAGGCAAGAGGACCTTTGTTGGATGTTACAACATGCCTCCCTTTATTGAAAGCAGTAAGCATGTTCTGCAAACCCACACCACCCGTGTCGATATTAGTAGGAGTTGTTTCTATGACCAGATCGTGTTCTATATCACGGATAATATCATGCCCTGTAATGTGTTCATCACCTACGATACCTTCTGATGCCTTGCGCTCAAGGACCATGGCAAGGTCCACACCTTCCTCATCAATTACAGCTGTCTTGGAATCTGCTACAGCCACAACTGCGATGTCAAGGCCTATGGAACTGAGTTCTTCTTTCTTACGGAGCAATACCCTTGCCACTCCCTGGCCAACAGAACCAAAACCAATGATAGAAGCCTTTATTCTCTTCATATTAAAACCTCACAGGATCTCGCTCTCAATGGGTTCTATCAACACAAGGTCTTTCTTATTTGCAATTGACCTGAGCAATGATATGGCATCCCTCAATTCTTTCTTTCCCACTGCATCAAGCTTGAAAGAGGCAGAGGATGATTTGTTTATGCTGGGCATAGAAAGGTGCAGTTCAACTACTTCTGCATATCCTGTTTTATCAATTGTATCGATCGTATCTTCCAGGTCCGTGTGTACTATATGACCGATAAGTACAACTGTCCCTCTTTCGAGATATTTTTCTTCGTTGACCCGGATGACTCCCACACCAAGCTCTTCCAACTTCTTTATAAGGGGAGATATGCTCAAGGACTCGGTCTCGAATACCACTTGTACAGGAATAGTGCCACGAGGAGTTCTTTTCTCATGATGATGTACCACAGAGACAAGGTTACCCTTGAACTCAGATATTGGTTTTAATGCATGCACCAGTTGTCCTGGGGCATCCTGTAATTCTATGTCCATAGAAACTCGCATGGTCGCCTCGTTTTCTTTGAAATGATGATATATAATTGAAAGCATAGGTACTTAACACAATTATATATTTTGGTGATCTTCCTGTTTAAGTACTATAATGTTCCCTCTGCCCTTTTTAAATTTCTCGATGATGCCCCTGTTCTCAAGATCAGAGACCATAAGGCTTACTTTGGCTTCTGAATAACTTAACTTGCTGCGAAGGTCTCTTTGAGTGATCCTTCCCGCATTAGCCTTTATTATGGCAACTACCTGTTGAAGGTCCTGAGGCAGCGATACCCCATCATCAGTTGTATTTTCTGAACCTGAGTATTCAGTTTCATATAAACTGGTTTCCAGATAGGCATTCTGAGAACTTTGTTTCTTTTTCAATACCAAAAATACAATGGCACCTGCAATGAGCAACGAGCCTGCCACTATTAAGAAAATATTGCTTTTAGAGCCATAATTATCCTGAAGTAGAGTATCTTCTTCTATCAGTGCCGGGATCTCAGGAAGGTCACTATCATTAAAATTGCTTTCAGGATAAGCCGGCAGAAGCAGCATATCCAGCAGATAGTCTCCCTCATCTGTAATATTGAGCATTTCTTCTCTGTATGAAACAAGTTCACCCTTCTCATAATAACTTGCTTTGAGGATGTAGATACCCATAGGCAAATCAAAGGAGTAGAGACCATATTTGGCCACTTGTGACTGCGGAGGCGTGGAGTTCACTTCAACAATTGTGTTCTCCAGAAGCTTGAATGTTTCCCAATCGTATACTGCACCATGGACTGTCGCAACTTCCGCAGCCTCCGTCAGGGGGAGGAAGAACAAACATAAGAATATAAGTACCAACAAATGATATGCTCTGGTTTTAGTTTTTTTGGAAGGCACAATTTTATATTAACCGACAAGATATGTAAATCTTTTCCATCATCCATCATCTGAGCATTGATAAAGTTTATTCAAGTAAAATAAAGCATATTAACCCTTATATCACTCCTCATATGAAAGAAAAACAGCCATAAAGTAAAGTATGTATTTATTTGAATATCCTAACATGGCAATTGACGAAAAACGTCTGATCTAGAACAAAGGAGGAATGGATATGAGAACTATACGAACAATCGCTTATATTTCCGTTGCACTCCTGATCGTGAGCATGCTGGCGATCGGAGCAGTATCTGCAAGAGCAGGAGACGGAAATGGAGGAAAGATGGCGAATAATGGGAATTGCATGGGAGACTGCGACCGTGATAGGATATGCGATGGAGAATGTACAAACACCGGCGTATGCGACCCAAAAGCCTGCAACTATGAACACAACTATGATCACTGCAACAGTGAATCATAATTTGAAAAAATGATCTCTTTATCTCTTTGATTCTGTAGGAATCCCTATGTTGTTTCTACAGAACGACTAAACCACTAAAAGTGCTTATAAATAAATATATCAACAGGGGGAGATAAAAACGAAAGTCATGAAACTATTTACTTACATAACTATTGTACTGATGTTGATGAGTGTTTTCTCAACTGGTGTCTTTGCTGCATCCGGAGGAGGTAATGGCAACAATGGGATGGGAGGCCAGGGAAATGAAGCAGGGAACCAGGAAGGGGGACAGAACCGTGTATCGGTAAGTGGCAATGATGATCCGAATGACAAAGGTGCCACTGGAAGACAGCAAAAGAACAGAGATGATTATTTTGCTGCAAAGGAAAAGCTACAGCAAGTAAATGCCAACATGAACAGTGGCAAGATCAATGCTTCTTCAAAGGAGGTATTTGATGTCAGAAAGGAATACTTGCTTGAAACCATCAATTATACAATATCCAATTTAGAGGAACTGAAAGAGAAAGTGGATGACTCACAGAGAGAAGATGCTGATGTGATCATCGCTGAGATCGATGGGTATATCTCTGAACTTGATACTGAAAAGGACAATGTTGAGAAGTCCACGACAACCAAGGAGCTTGCTAAGTCTGCCAGGAATATACGTGATATATGGAGAGACGCAGTAAAAGATGCCTACAAGACAAGGACAACATTTGTAGATGATAAGGTAGGCACATATCTGAATAAATCTGTGTCTCTTTCAGAACGTCTTTCTAAGGAGATAGAAACACTCCAGCAACAGGGTGAGGATACTACAGAACTTGAGGAATTGCTCCAGGGATACAATGGCCTAATAGAACAAGCCCGGCAGAACAGGGAACGTGCAAGAGAGGCGTATCAGAATGGTGATGATACTTCAAGGCAATATTGGAGCGCTTCAGCAGAGAACCTCAAAGATGCAAATGCAGTGCTAGCCAGGATATCCCAGATCCTTAAAACTTACAGGCAGGGAGTAGTTTCCCTTAACGGTGATGGCACACTTCTGGCCGAAGGCAATGGTACTGCTGTACTTTCAGGAGACATAACAGCAGAGATGACAATAGATGATGCGCAGCTTGTAATCAAGGACCATGCCGGAGATGCAAAAATAAAGATCAGCAATGGTTCTGAGATCGTCCTGGAACTGGATAATTCCCTTGCAGCTGAGCAAAAGAGAGCACTGGTATATTCCGACCTTACAGCCAAAGTGAGTATTTCGGGTAGCAGGCTTACGGTCATGGTAAGAGGTACAGAACTCGATCTGAAGGTCGAAGGGACCGGAAGTGCTGTACTTTCAGGAGAAGGCACATATATGGCAGGTGCTGGAGAAGAAAGCAAACATTGGGCTTCCCAATTTGAGAGGGATCCTGAAGAAGATAGTTCACAGGAGGAGTGAAAGATGAAATATGCTACTATTTGCGTTCTGTTCATATTTGTCTGTGCCCTTGTAATTTCCGGATGTGCAGATAAAAAGGATAATGCCTCTGAACTGACATCATCATTGATATCTACTGGGAATGATACTGCAGCTGCCGATGCAATACTTGCCGAAGGAAATGTCAGTATAACCGACACTGAGATACAGGATATGGAGCAGGAAATGAAAGAGTTGGAAGCTCTTATTCTTGAGATGGAAAAAGAAGAGAACATTACTATCGAAGAGATCTGATGGCTTCATCTCTTTTCTCTGTTTAATTTTTATATTTAGTATCTAGAACTATCTATTTATAGATGAACATACATACAGGATATGAAAACTTATGAGAACTCATCCAATGAGGTCTGTTGAGGTAAATACAATATGGGAAACATGCTGAAAACAACTTTGTTATTGGCATCCTTGACCGGTTTACTGGTCATGGTCGGAAATCACTTTGGAGGGTCTTTGGGAATGATCATAGCGTTCGCATTCGCTATAATCATGAACTTCGGCACCTACTGGTACAGTGATAAGATAGTATTACGTATGTACAGGGCACAAGAGGTCACTGCTTCTGAGCATCCGCAATTGTATGGCATAGTGAAGAAGCTTGCAACCCTTGCAGACATGCCTATGCCCAGGGTCTATATAGTCCACACAGCCATGCCTAATGCCTTTGCAACGGGACGGGATCCCAAGCATGCAGCTGTCGCTGCCACCACAGGCATATTGGATCTTCTGACAACTGAGGAACTGGAAGGCGTGCTGGCTCATGAAATGGCCCATGTGAAGAACAGGGACACACTGATCAGTGCCATCGCGGCGACCATTGCCGGTGTCATATCCATGATAGCCACCTGGGCACAGTGGGCGGCTATATTCGGCGGGTTCGGAGGCCGCGACGAGGAAGGAGGCAACAATATCCTGGGTTTCCTGGCATTAGCCATTGTGGCTCCCCTTGCAGCTACCATTATACAGCTTGCCATTTCCCGATCAAGGGAATTTGCTGCCGATGAGGAAGGAGCAAGGATCTGTAAGAAACCATGGGCTCTTGCAAACGCCCTGGAGAAACTGGAATATGGTTCTGCTCTTTACCGCCCGAGAAGGGGAGATGTACAGGCATCAGACAGCACAGCACACATGTTCATAGTCAATCCTCTTAAGGGAGGCGGTTTCAGCAACCTGTTCAGAACACATCCCTCCACAGAAGAGAGAATAGCTCGTCTTAG
This sequence comes from uncultured Methanomethylovorans sp., assembly GCA_937968035.1. Lineage (GTDB taxonomy): Archaea > Halobacteriota > Methanosarcinia > Methanosarcinales > Methanosarcinaceae > Methanomethylovorans. The sequence continues at coordinate 2,696 of CALBTS010000493.1, read as the reverse complement.
GGCTATGTAACGATCAAGAGAAAGAAGAGAAGTCGATCTGACCGGGCTCGGTCAGATGTATAACTTTTATTCCTGACTGTTCCAGATGTTGCGCGAGGTAACGTCTGTGGCAGTCCTTTGGATTTTTTTCCGCACACATTAACACCGGATATCCGTCAATATCGTTTACTTCCATTATGAAGTCTACAAGCCTGGAAAAACTGTTATTGAACTCTTCTGTTCCCATGTATTCGTTGTAGGAACTCTCCCGCATACCACCCACACCGGTGCAGTGCACATACGAGATCCCGTTCTTTGGGAGTATTGACTGTAATGACTCCTTATCAAAATGCTCCATCCATGAATGCGGATAACGCCTTATATCTACAAGGTGGGTCATCTTGTTGTTCTGCAGCATGGATATGAACTCTTCAAGAGTACGATCTCCATATCCGATAGTGTAACAGATAGGTCCTTTGGACATCATAAGGTTAATAGGGATTATTATATACTAATGTACCGCTAGAGTTAACTTACTGATATTGATGATTTTATTTTAAATATATACCAGCCAGCCGATGAAGCATTTCATGCAATTCTTCATGTTTGCCCATTCCAATCTTTTCCTTTTCAACGATTTCAAAACTTTCAAATAATTCCTGATTCTGCTTTCCTGAAAGCTTTTTTTCAGCCATCGTGAAAAGAACATTGTTTTCTTTATCAATGTGTTGGACCAAGAGCTTGATATAATACCTTCCATTTTTAACTATCTTTGAACGATCCATGAGATCCATATTCTGCTTATCAGAAATAGCTTCACCTATAGCATGTGCATATTTACGTCCTGCTTCATGCTCCTGTATAAGCACGTCTATTAGTTTTTTTGCTTCACCTCCATTTATACTCTCCAGCGTAGGGAACAGCAATTCTTCTTCTTTTGAATGATGACATTGGTCCACAAAAACAACCATGAAATCATGTAGCTGTTTTAGGTGTTCAGGGTCTACTTCCTTTCCAGAATCAAGCAATTCACATATCTTTTCCAGAATACCGAGCATTAGAGTTATTTCAGTATGCTCATGTCTCAAATCCTCAACACCCATCATTCTTGATCGCTCCTTATATATTCAATATACTCATTCAGGGCAACTGCATTATTGAAATTCTCATCATTTGCCGAGTAAAGAAGGGTAACATCATTATTTTCTGCTCTTTCTATGATCTGGTAAACATATTCTTTTTTTGCATCCAGCTGTTTGAAATAACGTTCTTTGAATCCTTCCCACTTGTCTGGATCATGAGAATACCATTTTCTCAGGTCATCACTGGGAGCTACTTCTTTTAACCACATGTCGAATTTTGCTGTTTGTTTGCTAAGACCTCTTGGCCAAAGCCTATCTACCAGTATTCTTATGCCATCTTTTTCTGAGGGTTGATCATAAATCCTTTTTAATCGAATCATTATTCAATCCCTTCAATTTATATAAATGGATCATTGTTTTCCGGGCAAACATAAATAAAATATTTGATTATTATTCATTAACTTATTTCATTTCTGCATGCAACTATTACAAAGAATTGAGATTAGAGGACCCTTCTCATAGGTCGCAAACAGGGCATCAAGAATCATCTCTTTGGCAAGCTTAGCATGAGAAGTAAAAACTGGTTCATCAAGATTTAGTATTATAACCCTTTATAGGGTTCAGGGACATCTTATTTATACTTTTTCTAAAAAGGGGTGATATAGGCCCTGTAAACAGGATATTCAAAAGATATTCTAATGCAGTATTTTAAAATGTACTACAAGACTTCTATGAGAACGATTCGATTAGTTCGTTGATCGCTGATCATGATAGTTTTCACAGCGCCCATTTTTCTTTATTTCCTACAGATAAAGACAATTTTTGTTTCCAGCGGGAAAGTATCATTCTAATAAATTTTAATATCCTGTCATATAGATTCAATTTTGAAATCCTCTGCTTGAAGGCCGGAGTTGTTTAAGTATTGAAGGAGAAGTTGTCTGCCCAATAGTAATATCTATTTAAATCGACATGCTCACACAATATTTTACGTAAGATATAGAAATATGTAACAAAGTATTAACGAAATCCTTAATTCGCATTGTGTAGTATTACCCTTGCGATTGGAACGCTTGGGACATTGTTAGTTTCCATGAGCAGAAATTTTGCAAGACGAGGTTGTACACAAATGAGGTTTTCAGTTGATGTCTCAAAGATCCAGGGAGAGTTGGATGCACCTACATCAAAGAGCTATACTCATCGGGCTATTACCATAGGCGCCCTTTCCAGTGAATGTATCGTCAGAAAACCCTTACTGTCAGCAGATACTCTGGCAACTGTAGCCGCCTGTGAAAAATTAGGGGCTAAGATAGAACTCATCAATGGTGACCTGCATATAATAGGCATAAAAGGAAAACCAAGCGTACCTGATGATGTAATAGATGTGAAGAACTCCGGTACTACGCTGCGCCTTATGACTGCCATATCTTCACTGGCAAATGGCGCGACAGTGCTTACAGGCGACAGTTCAATAAGAGGAAGACCTAACCAGCCACTTCTGGATGTGCTCAACAAGATGAGTGTAGAGGTTTTTTCCACAAGGAACAACGGCTGTGCTCCCATTGTAGTAAGGGGAGGGCTCAGAGGCTCTGCTGCGGAAATTGATGGTTCCATGAGTTCGCAGTTCATTTCTGCATT
>CALBTS010000492.1 GCA_937968035.1 uncultured Methanomethylovorans sp. | reverse complement strand
ACTATGAGGTGAAAGCATCTTTCATTTTATCAAATATGCCTGAATGTTTATTTTTGCCACCCTTTTTGTCCAGTTCATCGAACTTCCTGAGTAAATCCTTCTGTTCTGAATTAAGGTTCTTAGGTGTTTGCACGATGACCTTTACAAGCTGGTCACCTTCACCGCTTCCATGTAAATGAGGCATGCCTTTGCCTTTGAGCCTCAGAACAGAATGTGTCTGTGTCCCAGGTTTAATAGTCATTTTCACATTCCCATAGAGCGTAGGCACAGGTACCTCATCACCCAAAGCCGCCTGTACAAATGAGATCGGCAGTTCGTAGAGTATATCATCTCCCATACGCTCGAAGGTCTTATGAGGTTGCACATGTACCATGACATAGAGGTCTCCTGATGGTGCTCCCGGGCTTCCTGCTTCACCTTCCCCCCGGATCTTGAGCCGCAGGCCGTTATCGGCTCCTTTTGGCAGCTTTACAGAAAGTTTCTTTACTTTCTTGATCTTACCCGTGCCTTTGCATGCGGGACATGGGTCCTCTATTATCTGGCCATTACCATGGCATGTATTACAGACAGTTGTACTCATGAAACGCCCAAAGGGAGTATTGCGTGCGCTGGTGATCTGCCCAGTGCCGTGGCATGTAGGACAGGTAGTAGGATTTGTACCGGCCTTCGCGCCGGTTCCCCCACAGGTCTCACAATTCTCGGCCCGTGGGACATTGATCGTAGTTTCCACACCATTGGCTGCTTCTTCCAGGGATATGGAAAGATCATAGCGCAGATCAGATCCTCTCATAGGAGCATTGCGCCTGCTTCTTCCACCACCGAAGATATCGCCTCCGAATCCTCCGAAGCCGCCTCCGAAGATGCTGGAGAGGATATCACCCAGATCCTCAAAGCCTCTGAAATCAGCACCACGGAAAATGTCTTCCTGGGAATAGCGCCCATCTATACCGGCGTGACCAAACTTATCATACTGGGCTCTCTTTTCTTCATCAGAGAGTACAGCATATGCTTCTGAGATCTCCTTGAACTTCTCCTCGGCATCCGAAGCCTTATTTTTGTCCGGATGGTATTGCATCGCAAGCTTCCTGTATGCCTTTTTTATTTCGGCTTCAGTAGACTCCTTGGAAACCCCAAGGATCTCATAATAATCACGTGTAGTGGACATGAAAGACCCTGTATGTCAGTATAAAATAAATAAGGTACGTTCGGATAGAACGTACCTTTATGCCTGAAACTGTTTAATTCTTACCGTCATCAACTATTTCATAGTCAGCATCTTCGACTGTATCATCGCCGGAACCCGACTTTGCAGAGGCCCCTGCTCCGGATGCAGCTTCTTGCTGTGCTTTCTGATACATAGCAGCTGACACATCATAGATGGCGGTCTGAAGAGCTTCGGTCCTAGACTTGATGGTTTCAATATCATCTTTCTGAAGAGCATCTTTCAGATCAGAGATGGCACTTTCGACTTTTGATCTCTGGTCTGCGGTTACAGAATCACCCGCTTCCTTGAGGGTCTTTTCAGCCGCGTTCACCAGAGACTCAGCAGTGTTCTTTACCTCCACCTCGTCCTTACGCTTGCGGTCCTCCTCAGCATGGAGTTCTGCATCCTTTACCATCTTGTCGATCTCGTCATCTGACAGACCACCTGGCTTCTGGATGGATATGGATTGCTCCTTGCCAGTGCCCAGATCCTTTGCCCTTACATGGAGGATACCATTTGCATCTATGTCAAAGGTGACCTCTATCTGTGGAATTCCCCGTGGAGCCGGTGGAATGCCATCCAGGATGAAACGTCCCAGAGTCTTATTGGCAGAAGCTATACCCCTCTCACCCTGCAACACATGGATCTCTACAGATGGCTGGCTGTCGGCAGCCGTGGAGAATACCTGGCTCTTCCTCACAGGAATGGTAGTGTTACGCTCGATGAGCGGAGTTGCAACACCGCCCAGGGTTTCTATACCAAGTGTCAGTGGTGTGACATCAAGCAGGAGCACATCATGGACCTCTCCCCCAAGGACACCGCCCTGAATTGCTGCACCCACTGCAACAGCCTCATCCGGGTTGATGTTCTTGTATGGATCCTTACCGGTTACCTTTTTGATAAGCTCAGTGACTGCCGGCATCCTTGTGGAACCTCCTACAAGAAGCACTCTGTCGATGTCCTTTGCTGTGAGCTTTGCATCCTTCATTGCCTGATTGACAGACACCAGGGTCTTATCAAGCAGATCAGCGGTCATCTTCTCGAACTGTGCCCTTGTAAGATCGATATCAATATGCTTTGGCTGCCCATTGGCATCTGCAGTGATAAATGGTAGGTTGACGTTGGTGGAAGGTATGCCGGAAAGCTCGATCTTTGCCTTTTCAGCTGCATCCCTCAGACGCTGCAATGCTGCTCTGTCCTTGGATAGATCGATACCTTCATTTTTCTTGAACTGTTCAACAAGATAATCTACTATCCTCTGGTCAAAGTCATCACCACCAAGGTGAGTATCTCCGCTGGTTGAAAGTACCTCAAATACCCCTCCTCCAAGCTCCAGGATAGATACATCAAATGTACCACCTCCAAGGTCGTAGATAAGGATCTTGTGGTCTTCAGCCTCTTTATCAAGACCATAGGCAAGGGCTGCTGCAGTAGGTTCATTGATGATCCTCATTACTTCCAGACCTGCAATGGCACCTGCGTCTTTAGTAGCCTGCCTCTGTGCATCATTGAAATAAGCGGGAACTGTGATTACAGCCTGTATGATGGTCTCTCCCAGATATGCCTCGGCATCTTCCTTCATTTTACGCAGGATCATAGCAGATATTTCCTGCGGAGTATAATCCTTTCCGCTGAGGGCTACCTTATATCCTGCCTCTCCCATGTGCCTTTTTATGGAATAGACAGTATTATCTGCGTTTGTGATCATCTGCCTCTTGGCAACCTGTCCCACAAGTTTCTCACCCTTCTTGGAAAAGCCTACTACAGAAGGTGTTGTCCTGCCTCCTTCTGCATTCGGGATGACGGTTGGCTCTCCACCTTCGATAACAGCCATACAGGAATTTGTAGTTCCAAGGTCAATACCCAATATCTTTGCCATATTATTACCTCTCAGGTCCTTATAAGATAGTTATGTTGTAATTATAGTTTTATGACTTTGTTCGTATAGTCGTCACGTATCAGATGCAGTTTTAGCTACAATCTTTATCCTTATCTGCTACTGATCCTTCAGGAAGTTTTGATACGGTCACAGCAGCAGGTCTGAGCACTCTGGAATGAAGATAGAATCCCGATTTGCACACATCTATAATGGTATTATCGTCGTGATCAGGATGTTCCACATGCATCATCGCCTCATGTTCATGGGGATCGAATTCTGCACCTATGCACTCCATTTTGTGGAGACCTTCCTTCTCCAGGATGGAAACGAATTGCTTGAAGACCATTTCCACACCCTTCACAACAGAGCTGACATCATCTGTGTTCTTTGCTGATTCCAGGGCACGCTCGAAGTTATCATAAACTTCGATAAGTTCAAGAAGAAGTTCTTCTGAAGCAAATTTGCGGAACTCTTCTTTCTCCCTTGCTGTGCGTTTCCTGAAGTTATCGAACTCTGCGGTCAGACGTAAGAGCCTGTCCTTCAACTGTGCGATCTCTTCGTCCTTCATACAAAGTTGCTCCTCCAAAGATGGCGCGCCATTTGTGACTGACACATCATCCGTCACATCATTATCACTGTTCTTGGATGGTATTTCTTTAGTATTTCCCAAACCTTCATCCATCTTTACATTCCTCTTCAATCAGTGTAAGGTCATGTGTCTGCAATGCTCATGATTGTTTGATGTTCTATAAATACTTTTTGGTGATGAACATCTACAAAAAGAAAAATGCAGGGGTCAGAGATATTGTCCGTGCATCTTATGCTTCACAGCCTTTATTATGAGCATGCTTGCGATCATACATATAGCCAGAGCTGATACCATTCTTTCCCAACCTATGCCCTCTATACCACCCTGGAAAACGAAAGACAGACCTGTAAAAAAGGCTGTCACAGCGAAGGTCACGGCAAAAGCAGCTATACCCCCACCTATAAGTGAACCCGCATGATCAGCACCCCGATCCTCAAAAAACACAGAAGCTGCAATGAATATGACAGCAAATATCAGCAACATCACCGCAAAAGGAAGAGGCGTGGACTTTGTACTGAGCATTGTCATGATTCCCATGGCAACACCTATCATGAACAGTGCCATGGAAGTGGATATTGCTATGGCCTGTGCGAATGGATTTTCAGATAATATTCCCATATTCATCCCTTGGATAGCCAAGATGTGAATGATAGTATTTATTGATTATTGAATAATTATACTATTGTTCTTTCCTGCTCGTTAGTAATATATCTGATAAAACAATTTGCATCCTTCATGAAGATATTACTTGCAGAATATGCAATGGGTACAGGCATGGATGGTACTTTCCTTCTTGAAGGCAGATCAATGCTCAAAACCCTTGTCAGTAGTTTCGCAAGGCTTGGACATAAAGTCACATATCTGACCTCTGGCCCTCTATTACCTGAAGGAAATGCCATTATCGCAAATGAAGAAAATTTCAGGAAGATCATAGAAGAAGAAGCCAAAAAAAGCGATGCTGGACTTGTAATAGGACCAGATGAGATCCTGGCTGAACTTACTTCGTGTATAGAGGATAATACACTTAACCTCGGTTCCACACCTGAAGCAATTGATTTGTGTGCAGATAAAGTAAAGTGCACCAAAGAGCTTCTGCGGAACAATATAGCTGCTCCTCGCATCCTTGAAGACACATTTGGCATTAAATGTGTTGTAAAACCCAGATTCGGATGTGCCTCGGAAGATACATATCTTACTACAAACACTGAAGTACCCCCGGGGTCCATTGCAACAGAATTCATAAAAGGAGAACACCTGAGTGTGAGCCTCATAGCAGGAGAGAGAACATTACCATTATGCGCTAACAAGCAGCTGATAGAATTTATGGATATTAAGGATCCAGCCGGACTTCGTGTTGAATATAAAGGAAATACAGTGTGTTTTTCACCGCCGTACAAAGAAGAACTGTTCAGAACAGCTGTGGCAGCTTCGAAGATATTAGGATGCAGGGGCTACACCGGAGTGGACATAGTATATGATGGAACGCCTTACGTAGTAGATGTTAATCCCAGACCGACCACTTCGATCTATGGGATATGTAAGGTGATGGATGTTGAAATAGCTGATCTGCTGCTGAAGAACAGACTGGGAGGATTACCCGGGTCTGTGGGAATAGCTGCAGAATGTTCCTTTACCAAGGAGGATTTCAAATGAGATACCTTGGTATTGACATAGGAGGGGCAAATACAAAAATAGCCACATCTGATGGAACTATAATAGAACTTCACTACCTGCCACTGTGGAAAGATACTACTCTTCCCCAAACACTAAAGGATATATCAAAAAGGCTCAAGCCCGATAAGGTTGGAGTGGTGATAACAGGCGAACTTGCCGATTGCTTTGAGGATAAATTACATGGACTGAAATTCATAATGAAAGCAGTGGAAGATGCATTTGCATGTGATGTATATTATATTGGCACTAACGGAAATATCCATAAGAATTATGATGACCTGAGAGGTCTTGCAGCTGCAAACTGGGCAGCATCTTCACGATTGATCGGTGAGGAAATAGGTGATTGCATCTTCGTGGATGTGGGAAGTACTACAAGTGATATAATCCCCATAGTTAATGCAAATCATGTGGCATCAACTACCGATTTTAAGAGACTGCTTGCAAGTGAACTGGCCTATATGGGCACATTACGTACCAATGTTGCTACCCTTATGGAAAAGGTGAAAATGAAACAGGGAACTTGCAGGGTCTCCTCGGAACTCTTCACTACAACCGGTGATGTTTATTTGCTGCTTGGAGATATCATGCCGGAAACATATACCTGTACGACTGCAGATGGGGCTGGAAAAAGCAGGCTTGAAACCATGAGAAGACTCGCAAGGCTTGTGTGTGCGGATCTGGAAGAGATATCAGAGAAAGAAATAATGGAAATTGCACGTCAGGTTAAGGAAAAGCAGATAAATTTACTTGCTGAGGCGATATCCACAGTATCTGTGAAACATGGTATACGCAGGATCGTTGCTGCAGGCATTGGGGAATTCATGATCATTGAAGCCGCGGGAAGACTTGGAATGGAATGCATTTCTGTGGCTGACAAGTGGGGAAAAGATATATCCAACGTATTTCCTGCCTATGCTGCGGCCTGGATGGTAAAAACAAATACATAACTCCGATAACAAGAGAACAATATGAGCATCATTGCAAGAAGTTGTACCGTTATTAAAGTAGGTGGAAGTCTTATGGAAACTGCTCCTGAACTTCTCATTTATTTGCAGAAGCATCTGGAGAATAGGAGGAAAACTGCCTCCACGGTGCTGGTAGTTCCCGGAGGTGGCGTTTTTGCAGATGCTGTAAGAGACATCCATAAAAATAAAGGCATTAGTAATGAAGCAGCTCACTGGATGGCTATCCTTGGAATGGAACAATATGCATATTACCTTGCCGACAAAAGTGGGATAGGTACCACAGAAGATCTGGAAAAACTGGTTCCGGGAATTTCGATCCTCATGCCTTACAGGCTACTACGAAAATGGGATCCTTTGCCACATTCCTGGGATGTGACATCTGACTGCATTGCTGCATGGGTGGCATCGATACTGAAAGCCGGAATGGTCAAAGTTACTGATGTGGACGGAGTGCTTATTAACGGGAAGATTGAGACAGTCGTAGGTGCGGCAGAACTGCAAAAAATGGATGAAAGCTGTGTGGACAGGATGTTACCGGAATTGCTTATAAAGGATGGAAGAGATTGCATGGTCGTCAATGGTAAGTACCCTGAAAGAGTGCTTGCCGCTCTTGAGCAGAAAGCTGTAAGAGGCACTCTTATCAAGGGGAATATTTAAATCGTATACTGATTATGTACACAAATCATCTCTGATGAACTTAGTGTATTATCTCTATTATAAATACTGAAGGAGAAATCGAATGGTAAACAAGGTCACAAACTGTACTTCATGCGGTGTTAACTTAGAGGAACGTGGTTTTGCCCGGTTCCCATGCCCCGTCTGCGGTGCAGAGATAGGAAGATGCATGAGCTGCAGGCAGCAGAGCAACCCTTACACCTGCCCAAAATGCGGTTTTGTAGGTCCATGAGGTGTAACAATGGGTGATGTAGCAGCAACTATTAGGGTAATGCCGGAAAGTGTGGAAACCGATCTCAACGAACTTAAGAACAAACTTGAAGCCGTGCTCCCCGAAGGAGCAAAGTTCTTTGGTTCGAGGATCGAACCCGTTGCTTTTGGTCTGAAGGCCCTTGTCATGGTCATAATGGTAGGAGACATCGAAGGCGGCACAGAACAGGTAGAATCAGCCTTTGCTGCTGTTCCTGGTGTCGAAAGCGTACAGGTCACAGAAGTGGGCAGACCAGTCTAAGACCTCTTTTTTTATTTTTTTTTTTTGCATTTCGGGCTCGTAGATCAGGGGAAGATCGTTACGTTCGCAACGTAAAGGCCGCGGGTTCGAATCCCGCCGAGTCCATCGGAAAGAGAAGATGTTTTTATTTTAATTGAAAGCGTATTTTAAACATAAATAGGAGATAAAAATTGTGCGGATTAAAAGAGGCATGGTTCTGATTCTGGTAATTATTGCGATATTCATTGCCGGATGTACCGAAAAACCCATTGAGAACGCAACCTCGGGAACAGAAGAGGTTTTTTCTGAAGGACCACTTAACTCGACTGAATGGAATAATAAAGGTGTTGACCTTTTTGTTGCAGGCAGAGCTGAAGAAGCACTGGGAGCATATGATAAAGCCACAGGAATTGATCCACTGAACGTATATGCATGGTATAATAAAGGCATTGCATATTCTTATCTGGGCCGATATGAAGAAGCATTACAAGCATACAATAAAACCACAGAGATCGATCCCGAAGATGCAAATGCATGGCATACCAAGGCTGGAGCCCTTAATAGTCTGGGTAGATACGAAGAAGCCATCGAAGCACTGGATAAAGCTATAGAACTTGATCCTCAGTTTGCATATGCGTGGTATAACAAAGGCACCATACTTGATAGGCTTGGCAGGACCGATGAAGCACAAGTATGTTATGATAAAGCTAAGGAATTGGGATATAGTGCATAATATCCCTTATTCCATCTTTGCATTGTTAACTAACTCGACTGCTCTATTCATATGATAGATAGAGGAATTTGAATAAGATAACCACTTTTCAGTATTTTGAGCATCATCAATACCAGCTTTAAGGTCGTTTGCGATCAGTATTGTGTATTGTCCCACATAGCTCAGGTCAGTAAGACAGAGCACCCACTCTGACTGTGCTTCTTGGAACATGGGAGATACAGAATATCTGCTGTTATCCTCCAGTGCTTTCTGAGTGTCGTCTATAATTCTTTGTCCGGTCATGGATAAAGAATTATAATCAGCCTCATTCATAGCCACGGAAATCTCATCATAATCATTGTCCAGTAGCTTTGAATAATGAGCAACACTTCCGATCCACGCATGGTCAGCATTCCAGACTCCAACAACGTGAGTCACACCGTTCCACCCAAGTCCCAAGACATCAAATCCGGAATTGTTCTGGAGAATGAAATTGTTACCTTCGATATTATATATAGCCAACTCGGTAGACCCATCTAGGTCCCAATCTCCTACTATCGGTTCAGTGCCTTCCCAGCCAAATCCCACAATATCTGCAGAACCATTAATGGTATTCCATAAAGCCCAGGTACCTTTGTTATCATACACACCCACTTCATCTTTACCATCGCCATTCCAATCCCCGACCACAGGAGTAACATCAGGCCACCCTAACCCAATGACATCAACTTCCGGATCATTCAGGATATGGAAATTATTACCTTGAGTGTTGTAGATGCCGAGATCAGTTACTCCATCACCATTCCAATCACCTGTTATCGGTTCAGTGCCTTCCCAGCCGAACCCTACAATGTCTGCCGAACCAGTACTGGTATTCCATAGAGCCCAAGTGCCTTCATTGTCGTATACTCCTACCTCCTCAGCACCATCACCATTCCAGTCACCTGCAACTGGCGTAGCGCCCGGCCATCCGAGACCTATGAGATTAAAACCTGGATCAGTCTGGACCAGGAAATTATTTCCTGCAGTGTTGTAGATGCCTAGCTCAGTAACCCCATCAGCATCCCAATCACCTGTTATCGGTTCAGTGCCTTCCCAGCCGAACCCCACAATGTCTGCAGAACCATTAATGGTATTCCATAAAGCCCAGGTACCTTCATTATCATATACGCCTACGAATTCAGCTGAAACTATGCCGGGAGTCATCATCAAGAAGCACAATAGTATCCCAAAATAAATTATCCTGCTTAACTGGATTTGCATTTACATCACCCATTACACAAACAATAGCAGATCAGAGTCTGCTTATTCACCACTCTTGATCCTGTTTTCCATCAATAAAAATATCAAAGCCTGGGAACTATCCCCGGAAACTTCAATACTTCCATGAATGCTTAATTAAGCATGGAACACAGTCCCTATATAAAAACATCGAAAATATCTGAATTAACAGCTTTGTATAAAACCAACCTTATCTTGTTTTGACCTGACCTTTTACAAATAATAAACTGCAGTATATTGAAAATGTGCTGAGCAGTAAAATCCACATAAGCCAGGCATACCAGCATTTATTTAAACTATGCTTGGGACTTAACATTATGCGACAGGTCATACTTGCTTCCGCCTCCCCCCGCAGAAAAGAATTGCTCAGGCAATTAATAGGAGACAACTTTAAAGTCGTAGAGAGCTCTTATCATGAAAAGCTGCAACCGGAGATGAAGCCCATTGACTTTGTCATTCATAATTCCAGAGAAAAGGCAAAAGAAGTAGCTTCAGTGACAGATCATGGGATAGTGATCGGAGCGGATACTACAGTACTCTGTAATGGGGAAATACTTGGGAAACCGCATACTGAAGATAAAGCCTGGGAAACACTGAAGCTGATCAGCGGTAAAAAAGTGCATGTGATCACTGGTTTAACGGTAATTGATATAGATGCTGACCGTAAGACCAGTGTTTCGGAAACTACGGATATTACGATCAAACAAATGTCTGATGCTGAAATTGAAGCGTATGTCAGGACCGCAGAACCCATTGACAAAGCAGGAGCCTTTGCAATACAGGGGAAGGGAGCGATAATTGTAGAAAGGATAGAAGGCGACTACTTCAATGTTGTGGGATTGCCTTTGTTCAAACTGAACAAAATACTTCTGGAGTTTGGGATCGATATACTGGAAATGGAATGAACTGGTTAGAACATAAAGCTTAAAAGGGATAAAGGTTTGTCAAAAGTATATGGAAAAAACACAGGAATCCCTTTTTACCTCTAAGGTCATTGCCGTCTTGATCGCTGGATTTACTATATGTGCCTTTCTTTTCTATGAGATGATGAAGTTTGCAGATGCAGGAAATCTGATACTTGTCATACTTACGTCTATTGCGATCTCTATAGTAGCCGTTGTTATTCTAAAGTACATCAAGCACCAGCAGATAAAAAGGATATGACAGAGCTGCAGATATTACAGCAGCTTCTTTTTAGATTCCTCGACCTCATCAACAATACCTGGATATTCCTTGAACATAGATAATATGTCAAGAGCAGCAACCAGGTCCACCACACCCACAGCACCTATTACACTTCCCGCTGAAGTACGTATGGGTGCCACCACAACTGCCTTTCCTTTGTAAGGCCCTTCGGTGGGCACTACGTGAATGATCTTGTTGGTCCTTAGAACGTCTTCCAATACAGGCCCCGTATAATCCCTATCCACTATTTCGCCTCTTTCCATACGGATCCCACGATTGTTGAGGCTTCTAATAGTAACCGGTATGCCAAGCAAAGCATGTATGGCCTCTGCTATGGGTTGGAGATCATCGGATGTTGAATCTTCACATATCTGCAGACAGGATGTACCATCCGGGTTTATTTTGCAATTCATCTTAATTCTCCTTTTGTTATTCAATTTGTAAAAACCTGTTGTTCAACTTCAAGGTCCATGATGTACTCATGTGCGGACACCGCAGCCACTGCACCATCTGCAACTGCAGTGACCACCTGCCAGATAGAGGTATCCCTGCAGTCGCCAGCTGCATAGATACCTGGTATAGAAGTTTCAAGTTTTTCATTTGTCAATATGAAACCTGAACTATTCTTTTTTACGTCTATGAACTCTGTGCTGGGACGAATGCCAATATAGACAAAAACACCGTCTACTTGCAGCGTATATACGTCTCTGGTCTTGAGGTTCCGTAGAATTACGTTCTCAACACCTGCCTTTCCCTGTATCTCTTCAGGAACAGTGTCCCACACGATATCAATATTAGGCTTTCTGGATACTCTTTCCTGTAGTATTCTGGATGCGCGCAGCTTGTCCCTTCTGTGTATAATGTATACTTTTTTCACCACATTGGAAAGGATAAGTGCATCAGTAAGTGCAGATTCTCCACCTCCGACCACAATAACAGTCTTTCCTTTGTAGAACGGGGCATCACAAGTAGCACAATATGAAACACCCTTACCCATAAACTCCTTCTCACCCGGGATGCCCAGTTTCTTTGGGTTGGCACCTGTAGCAATGATAACAGTTTTTGATTCAAGGGTACCACTATCTGTCACTACCACCTTCTTGCCATCCTCAGAGATGATAGAAGATACCTCAGCGGAATCGATCTTTACTCCTACGGTCTCTGCATGTTCTTTGAACCGCTGCATGAGTTCAGGTCCGGAGATAGCTGTGAAGCCAGTATAATTCTCTACCATATCAGTTGCTGCTATCTGCCCTGGCATTACGTTCTTCTCAAGCACCACAGTGTCCATACCGTATCTGACCGCATATATTCCTGCAGTAAGCCCGGCAGGTCCTCCGCCTATTATGATCAGGTCATACATGTAAATAACCCGATTTTTAATTAAACTGGTTTTTCCAGGGTCTTACTGGCCTGATTTTTGTCTGGCACTCCCACAAAAACGATCTTATCATCGATTATGGTCGTGGGAACAGAGACTATGGAAAACTCTGCTACAAGCTTTTCACCTTCCGGAGAGTCATAATCGACTTCAGAATATTCGAAATCAAATTTTTCTTTGAGCTCTCTCCAGAGTTTCTTTGCTGTTGGACAAAAATGACACCATTGGGCAGTAACCAGTGTGACTTTAACCATTATTCACCACTCCATATTATTTATATCGTAACCTATTATCTTATCCCTATATGAAATTAGTGTTCAGTATACACCAATACACATCACTGACCATAACATATTAATCAGAACATATTAATATCAATATGAAAAATTGATCTACGGTGTGATATATGGGACGCTATTCAATAAAACAATTTGTGGAGAACACAGGACAGAGAGACCTCGGACAAGGTAAGTTCGAACTGGAACGCGACCGCCTGCTTGAAGTGAATCTCGATGGCAGAGTGTGGATAAAGAAAGGTACTATGGTTGCCTATAATGGAGACATCAGGTTCACAAGGGAAGGTGTTCTGGAACACGGCCTTGGAAAACTTGTGAAGAAAGCTGTTACAGGAGAGGGACTAAGCCTTACAAAAGCAGAAGGGAAAGGCAAGCTCTACCTGGCAGATACCGGAAAAAAAGTTACCATACTTGAACTTGACGGGCAATCCATTTATGTTAATGGGAACGACCTGCTGGCTTTTGAGGAAACTGTCCAGTGGGACATTAAAATGATGAAAAGGATAGCAGGGTTCATGTCAGGCGGCCTTTTCAATGTGCTGCTTGAAGGCAAAGGTATGGTTGCCATCACCACGCATTATGATCCGCTCACACTGCAAGTTACAAAAGATAGGCCTGTATTCACAGATCCTAACGCCACTGTTGCATGGTCAGGTAACCTGCAACCCGACCTGCGCACAGACATATCCCTGAAGACATTGGTTGGCAGGTCAAGCGGAGAAAGCCTCCAAATGGCCTTTACAGGCGAAGGTTTTGTGGTGATACAACCTTATGAGGAGGTCTACTTAGCCACTGTTCAGACATGAGATCAACCTTTGGTGATACAGTCGTAATCAATATCAGCTCTGACCATTTCCGGGATGGAACCCCACATCCCTATATATTCTCCCTGTATCACTGCTGCTCCTTTTATACCAGCAACATGTTTCACAGCATCAAAGGCCTTTTCCACTGCCTCTTTTCCTACGCATGTTGCATTCCCCAGTGCTGTGGCTGCAGCATCGGCCAAAGAAACATCATCCGAGAAAACTATAGCGGCATCTGCCATCCCGAAACTAATGGATGGACCCACAGTGCCTGAAGATGTACAGATCCCTGTGATATGGTCATGAACTGGCACCCTGAAACCCAGGTCCTTCACAGGAGAAGTGCCTGCATAGACACCTATGATAACAGGCCTATCGTTGATCAGTGCGATATCTCCTCCATTATCAACAATGGCAAAAGTAGCTCCTGCATCCACCATAGATCCCACTGCCATTGCTGCAATTGTACCTGCAACAGCGCTCATGGGACCGATGCCCATGGAGTTCCCTGCAACTATCATTCTTTTCACAACTTCCGGTGCATTTTCAGGGCAATCATATGGCTCCAGGGTTGACCTGAAAAATGGATCAAAGGCAATGAACCTCTCCAGAACCGCACGATTGTGACGGATCGATTCTTTTGCCATTGATATGTATGACTCATTGTCTGCTACAATAGTAACGATCGTTTCTTTAAGCTGGAAATGTTCTTTCATTTCTGATCTTTTAGATGATCTTTTCCTTAAGATTCATACATCCAGGGAAAGCGCATCATGCGGACACATTTCTATGCATGTGCCGCACTGGATGCATTTTGTATTGTCCACTTTCAGATTCCATTCCATATCCATGGAAAATACCTTTGTCGGGCATACTGAGATACAGGCGCCGCACTCCACACATTCTTCCTCGTCCCAGTTAATGGGAGTGTCAAGTTTAAGTACTTCCGCTCCTCTTGAAACCAGGGCATTCTTGATAATTCTGTATTCAGTATCCTTTATATCGGCAATGATCTCGCCTGCCGTTGAATCGAAATGTGCCTGTGCGATGTTAAGAGGAATACCTGTCTCCAGTATAGCCTCGGCCAATATCGGTCTGGTAACAATGTCCTGATCTATGATGATCCTTATTTTCATTTCAGTTCCTCCTGGAAAAAAGCATACTGATGTCATCGCTGGTAATGATGCCTATGACATGGTTTTGGTCATCCACCACAGGCATTGCCGATACTCTATGCTGCTCAAGCCTTCTGGCTGCAATGGTCACCTGCTCGCTATCCATAGCAGTGATGACCTTTTTGGTCATGATATTCTCCACAAGGTCAAATGTATTCTGCGCAACAGCTTTTGAAATATCCCATGCCGTCACTATGCCCACCAGAGTATTGTTTTCTGTAACTACAGGCAAATGGTTGAAAGAAGCATCCATGACCTTTTTAGCAGCTTCATACACACTTGCGTTTTTATGGATAGTGATCACATTCTTGCTCATAATGTCTTTTACCATGGGTGTTCCCCTTGTTTGTTTCATTGGTCTGGAAACAGTATCCGAAGGCAATTTCTCTGCAGGTTGTGATAGGAAGAACTCTCCATGAGCGATCCAGTCTTTCAGTATACCGGCTATCTGCCTGGAACGCTTGAAACTTGAAAGTGAAGAAGTTACAACCTCGCGTCCTTTGATATCAATAGAACCAGACCTCAGCTCTTCATATGTTACCTGTCTCATCACAGGCCTGTCACGACTGGGTGTACCGTAGTCCATTACATTGGTAATTATATCAGCATCAGAGACTGCAGTGGCCAGTGCAACTTTTTCATCAAGCACAGGTATAGGTATCCCCATTCCCACATACAGAGATACGCCATATCCTGTGAAAGTGGAAGCGCGTATGAATTCCGGGTCCATTTCTTTAAGATCGCCCTGGACCATCAATGTACCAAAACCGCTCTTCGAGGAATGTTGAGTACCCTGACCTACTATATATCCCTCTGCTCCTCCAAGGAAAATACGCGTGCCTGTACCAATGGTCCTGTATTCCGGGTCATTGGAAAGAGGTGATAATACTCCTGCACCTGAATATGTCACATTGCCGAAATTGGGCATCAATGAACCCATATAGGTGTACAGTTTCTGGGAAGTACTGTTAGTGGCTGCATTATATTTTTGATATGCATTACGGGGATTGAGCATAATTGCCTGGTTCAGGTCATTGATGTCAATGGTCGTATCAAGGATCTTCCTTGGATAACAATCCGTTCCGGGAGAAATAGCGTGTACATCAATCGCATTGCCTCTGATAAGATCTTCTATTACATGAGCCCCACCGTATTCCATTCCAAGTGTATCTGAGACCTGTGTGGCTCCAATATAGGCATCCACTGCCGCTACGCCAGTATATGCTTCAACATCATTAAGCCATACTTTCTGCATTTTTATAGGTGGTTCAGAATGGCCGAAGTTAAGAAAAACACCTGAGGAACACATGGCACCAAAAGTACCTGTCGTTACTACATCTACTTCCTTAGCAGCTCCTTCTGCACCAAGCTCTGCCACGATCCCAACCATTTCTTCAGCAGTCACTACACTGACGCTTCCATCTTTGATCCTGTCATTGATCTCACGGATAGATTTGTTGACCATGATACCTACCTTTGCAATTCGAACATAATTAGTTAGAACAACTATATATTACATACGGTAATTAATGTCGAGACTTATTATGTATTAATATGCATTAACTTCCATTGATATATCAATTTCATTTATTGCTTTCCACATTAGGGACAGGGAATACATATCATCATCTATGCTCCCCTCTACAATGGATAAACCTTATCCCCTACACATAGTATTCTCACTGGTAGCACCGCTAAAGCGATCAAAGATAACACGTTTCTTGAGTACCGGCATGTCTTCTCCAAGATCCGTAACAATAACCTTCCAAAAAGCAAGTTGTTGCTTCTGCATTCCCGTTTTTAGGTTCAGGTGGATCCATCTTTTGCTCCTTTCGATCTGTAGCAGTTTGGATAAAGGTCCATGGTTTTATCCCACTTCTACTTCTTAATCATTTTGATTAGTGAATAATATTTTAGAGTCGTATTTTAACCCTAAAAAATATAGTTGAAAGGGATTTGAATTGCTGCATAAGATTATTAAAGGTAGTGTACCTCTACCTCATACAATTCCAGGTGATATGATTGATAAGGGTCTTAGCAACCGGGACTTTTGATCTGTTACATCCAGGGCATCTGACATACCTGAAAGAATGCAAGGCATTGGGAGATGAGCTATATGTTATTGTTGCAAGGGATTCCATGATCAGACATAAGCCTAAACCAGTGATACCTGAAGCTCAGAGAGCAGAGATGATCAATGCTCTAAAGATGGTGGATAAAGCGATACTTGGAAGTGAAGAAGATATTTTTGCACCTATAATGGAAATAAAGCCTGATATCATTGCTTTGGGTTATGATCAGCACTTTGATGAGAACGAACTTAAGAACGAACTGCACAAAAGAGGCTTCTGCGCCCGTATTGTAAGAATAGGAAAAGCAGAACCTTGTGCTCTGTGCAGCAGCGCAAAGATCGTTAAGAAAATATTGGAAAGATGTGGCTGAAGATCAGCCAAGAATATCATCGATCCGCTCCAGCCCTTCGTGGATGCGTTGCTGAAACGTGGCATAGGACAGCCTTATAAAATTGTTTCCACTGTGACCAAAAGATGAACCCTGGGTCACTGATACATGGGCATCGTTGAGAAGCTGGTCCGTTACCTGGTCACCATTCCCGAATTCACTCACATCTGCAAACACATAAAAAGCACCATCTGGTCTATGACATCTAAGACCGATCGAATTCAAACCATCAACAAGGATGTCCCTTCTAGCATGGAACTCCTTTACCATATCTTCTACAGGTTTCTGGGTTCCCTCCAATGCAGCAATCCCTCCAAACTGGACAAAAGTTGTGGCGCTGCTCACTGAATTTGACTGTATCTTAAGAAGATCTTTAAAAATACCCGGTGCAGCAGATACATACCCAAGCCTCCAGCCCGTCATGGCGTAAGCCTTGGAAAAACCATTAACAGTAATGGTGCGGTCCTGCATCCCATCCAGAGAACCAATGCTTATATGCTCTTTTTCATAGATTATCTTTTCATAGATCTCATCGGAAAGCACAAGCAGATCATGGTCAATAGCATGGTCGGCAATAGACCTGAGTGTCTTTTTATCGTATACGCCGCCCGTGGGATTACATGGGCTGTTTACTACGATCATCCTTGTCTTATCAGTGATGTATTCACCAATATCGTATGGTTCAAAACCGTTCTCCGGGTCCGTGGGCACCCATACCGATTCTGCTCCTGCGAAATGGATACATGCTTCGTAGGAGACCCAGGCAGGATCAAAAAGGATGGCTTCCTCTCCATCACCAAGCACTGACATCATTATTGAGAATATGGCCTGTTTTGCTCCCGGAGTAACAAGCACATTTGATGCTTTTGTTTCCAGGCCATTCTCAACTCTAAGCTTCTCGGCTATGGCTTCCCTCAGTTCAGGGATACCGGCTGCAGGAGTGTAATGTGTTTCCCCCCTGTACATAGCATCGGCAGCAGCATCACATATATGCTTGGGAGTGTCGAAATCAGGCTCTCCAAGATTAAAATTAATGACATCTATTCCCTGTTTCAGCATCTCACTGGCCCTGTTGGCAGCTTTGATAGTAGCAGATTCCTGCATCCTTGTAAGTCTTGTGGAAACCATAGGCAGCCCTCGGATAATTATGTTTTTCAAAGGCGTCTTACTAATTTAACAGCAGCTTCAACGGCACGTTTAGCGTAGTCTACACGTTCATGGGCCTCAAGTCTTGACATCCCAGGACCGGCAATCCCAAGAGTGACCGGTTTTTCATATTCCAGGGAAAGATCAGTGATCTTCCTTGCAGCATGCTGGACAACTATCTCATCGTGCTTGGTAGCTCCTTCTATGACAGAACCAATGGTAACAATGGCATCTATGTCTTCCCTCTTACAAAGCTTCTTTATGGCAAGCGGCATATCGTACACACCGGGAACCAGTATTTTTTCCTTTACTGTGGCTCCCAGGAACTTAGCATGTTCTTCACCCAGCAGTTCCATCTGATAGGTAAGGTCCCTGTTGAATTCTGCAATGACAAATCCAAGATTTATGGTCATGTGATATTCACCTTTACTTGTGTTTTAACAATGTATATATTTTGAATTTATTTTTTTTACATACGTGCCGGCCCGACATCTTCAAACCCCTGCCTTTGACCTGTTCCTGCTTCCTTGATCAGGGATCCAGGTCTGAACAGCAGCTTAACCGCATTGACAGCATGCTCCCTGGACCTCTGCTCCATGAGAAATGCAAGTTCTCTTTCATCCTTTGCCTCGTCCTCGTGGACGAACACCTCGATGATGTGAGTGTTGGTCATGAGCTGCGCCTGTATAAGGCCCATAGAGGCCTGGTTAGCACACATCTTGTCCTTTTCCATCTTTCCCGGCATACCCAGGGCAATAACAAGATCACATGGCTCTTTGCTGTCCTCTATAAGCCTTTTGGCTGCCACAGGAAGATCTTTGATACCCGGCACGGTAACTCTTTTGATCTTTACTGAGACGTGCCTCTTCACCTCATCAATAGCTGCACCTCCCATATCAAAACGTGCAAAAGTGGTATCAACGATGCCTATTGTAGCCATAAGTATCACTTTCAGAGCGTATCCAGTAAGTCGCTTGCGGCCTCGATACCTGGCCCTACACTGGAAACAACATCACGTTTCTTGAGCACTATCTCAAGCTCGGCGACTGTAAGCAGGATATCTTTTGGCTGGACATTGCCCATATTGCCTATCCTGAAGATCTTACCGCTGAGTCTGTCCTGACCGCCCGCAATCACAATGCCCCTTGCCTGCATATCCTTCTTGATATCATTACCAGTGACACCTTCAGGTGCCTTCATTGCACTGACAGTATTAGAATAATGACTGTATTCATTGAGGTCTGGCAACATCTCGATCCCCATTGCCTCCATAGCAGCTCTTACAGCAGCAGCTTCAGTACAGTGACGTTTTATTCTGGCTTCCATGCCCTCTTCTTTTATTATATGCAAGGCTTCCTGCAGTGCATAGAAAAGAGGTATGGCAGGAGTATACGGAGTTTCCCTCAGGGCTTTCTCACTGCTTTTCTTGTAAGCTTTCAGATCCAGATAATAAGGCATGCGCTCCATGTCATCCATGGCTTCGAATGCTTTCTTGCTCACAGATACAACGGATAGTCCCGGGGGTGTTGCCAGGCATTTCTGTGATCCGACCAAAGCGATATCCACATCCCATTCATCGACTTTAACAAGGTCGCCGCCCAGAGAGGTGACACCATCCATGATAAAGAGTGCACCGTATTTTTTTGCGAGTTTTCCGACCTCTTTTGCAGGGTTGAGGATACCTGTAGACGTTTCATTGTGAACCAGGGTGACTGCCTTCGCTCCCTCTTCCAGCTTCTCTTCCAGCTGTCCAAGATCTACGGAATCACCCCATTCATATGCAAGAGCCTCTACCTTCCCATACCTCTTTGCAATATTCTTGAACCGTTCACCGAACTTACCATTTTCGAGAGCTATGATACGGTCGTTAGGGTTTGCAATGCACCCCACAGCAGCTTCCATAGCTGCAGTACCTGAACCACTGAGAACAAAAATATCGTTCTTGGTGTTGAATACTTCGGCTAATATCTGCCTGCAGTCGTCATACATGTCTGAGAACGCATTACTCCTGTGATTGATCATAGGTCTTGACATCGCTCTGAGAACCCGTGGTGCAACGGGCACAGGTCCCGGCATCATAAGCAAAGTATCTTCTAAATTCATATATATCGCCTGAAATCTTGGATAAAAGGATCTTGCTGTAAGATATGCTTTTCTATTTATTGAAGACTTGACCTGTTTAATGTAGACCTTATATATAATGAATGCGGATATCTTCATCCGCGCAATAATTTCATCAGGTCATGTTTTGTAACAACACCCGCGATCTGCCCGCTTTCCAGAACGATCACAGCTGGTGTAGTTTCAAGAAGATGAGAAACCAATTTGACATGGGTCCCGGGCGAAACAACGGGAAAAGTATCGCCCATGAGATCTCGTATCTTCATCTTTGAGACTTCCAGAGCTTTTTTCTCTGCCATGGAACGAACAATGGTCTCCTCTGAAATACTCCCTATAGGTACTCCGTTCTCCACTACAGGGATCTGCGATATGTCATTCTCTTCCATGATCTTAACGGCAGCATCCACCGGCTCTTCAGCACTGATGGAGATAACATTAGTGTTCATAAGGTTCCTTGCCACCACATGGCTTTCGTTCTCACTCTCATCGAATGCGTTAAAAATACGTTTTAGAGTCGAAAGACGGGGATCAACATCACCTGCTTCGATCCGGGCTATGAGCGGCTGGCTGACACCTGCCCTTTTTGCCAGTTCACTTTGAGTAAGCCTAAGTTCGTTCCTTTTCTGCCGGATACTGTCTGGAGTGGGAAGGTGCATGATTATTACTCATGGTAATTATGCTATTTATATGTGACCATGTCCGGAAAAAAAGAAAAAAGAAAAATATTACTGATTAAATTCAGTGGCCTGACCCTTTTCGTCTATCATGGTCATTTTACCATCTTTCATGGTCATTTCGCTCTGAACAGTACCATTCGCATAGTAGCTTTTCCAGCTGAATGTTTCACTATCTTCTGAGAACATGTATTCTACTTTGGCAACCTCATCATCAGGATTGGAGGAAGTATATTCCATCACACACATTTGTATGCCATCGACCTCTCTGGTGCCGGTATAGACCATGGAAACTTCCTCTCCTGTTGTCGGATTAGATGTTTTCCATGAAGTACCTACAGGACACCAGTCATCTTCATTCTCTGTGGTTACCTCTACTTCTTGTCCGTCTTCGGTCTCATAAGTGGTAGTATCCTTATCGCCACAGCCGGAAGCGGCCACAGCTATCAATAATATTGCAACGATCAGCCATTTTA
>CALBTS010000491.1 GCA_937968035.1 uncultured Methanomethylovorans sp. | reverse complement strand
GGGATGGTCTCCAATTGACTAATATAGCCTGGCGATCACCAGCTTCAGTATCTGAAAATATCCATCGCCTGCAATTCGTATGCAGTATATCCCATTGTTCAGATGATGAACAGGCAGTGTAACCTTGTCCGGACTGTAATTAGTGGCAGACATTACCCTTTTTCCACGAAAATCTGGTAGCTTTGCCTTTAGATCTGCCAAATCCTTTGGACACTGGTGATCTTTTATGTCAAAAGAGTAAAGATTCCTTGTGTCAGACAGGACAGTGTTTTGTATTTTTAGAGTGTATAAAACGACCCATATGAAAGCGATCATTCCCGGTTTCGTCATTTCCCTTTTATTGACCTGCCATGCAGGGATAACGCAAACCATTACCTTGACCTTTTCCGGGCTCAGCAATGGGCAGGGTGTACTCGTAGATAAGATCAAAGTCGAGAACCTTGATAAAGTATGTGACACCACCCTGTTCTACCCGGATTCCAGGCTTGTCCTTCAGGTGTTGGACGTTGAACAACTGAACCGGCATCCTGGCGGATTGATTGCTAATCCCAGTATCATCCGGATTGAGGATACCCCGCAGGGCAAGATGGGATATACCTTTGATTTTTCAATGGGAGCGCCTTGCCCTGGCATTCCCACGGTAACCTATGGCGGACAAACATATCATACGGTTCTGATCGGCACCCAATGCTGGTTCAGGGAGAACCTGAACATCGGTACCCGCATCAACGGCAGCCAGGATCAAACCAACAACGGGATCATTGAGAAATATTGCTTCGATGACAACGAAGCAAACTGCAATACCTACGGAGGGCTTTACCAATGGTATGAAATGATGCAGTATGTAACCACAGCCGGAATACAGGGAATTTGCCCCTCGGGCTGGCATATTCCTACGGATGCAGAGCTGAAAACAGTGATTGACTTACTCGGAGGAGGGGACGTTGCCGGAGGAAAGATGAAAACCACCGGTGACGCGGCTACCAACGAAAGCGGATTTTCTGCCGTCCCTGCAGGCAGCCGCAATGCCAGTGGAGTGTTCGACTACTACAGTGGCTGGTGGAGTTCAACCGAGTACGATACAATCATGGCAGGGAGTATCCTGTTCGACGACAGTGGCATTGTGTTCTCTGTGTTAGGTTTCAGCTATTACAAGAATAGCGGGTTTTCTGTGCGTTGCTTACGGGATTAGACTATAGGACTATTTGTCTATTTTACGATTTGGAAATTTAGGTTATGGGGCTTGCCCCATCGGTTTTTATTTGATATGGGGTTACATCAGGAATTACCGGTATCTAAAGCAAGAGACGATTCTGTTCCTTTATTTATTTATAATCTGAAATTTAAGAACCATGATCAGTACTGTCCGGTTATAAATCGAACAAATTCAGTTGATTATCTTTTTGGGTGTCAAAATTGAACTTATTGTTATCGCTAAACAGCTCATTTATAGATATTTTATCGAAAATGCAAAATTCCAGGACCTTCGATATCGTATATAATGATTCTTCCAACTGCCAGCGCTTCTTTGCAATGGCGAGGAGCAAATACGAGCACACAGCAATCCATATCTGGGCATATACTGCGTTTTCGGAGTTGCCATAGAATGCTTTGATCTTCAAGTGTTGTTTGATCCATTTGAAGAATAACTCGATCTTCCATCGTTCTTTGAAAAGTTGTGCAATTGTCAATGCTGGTACATCAAAGTTATTGGTTAAGAAGACAAAGGTCCGCTTCTGTTCTTCATCATAGAAGCGTATACGCCTTAATGTGTCTGGATAGTGTTGTTCAGAGTAAAATCCAGTAAGGCGGATAGTTTGGTCGCATCTGAGGCCAGTTGTTTTGTCGACCACTGCAGCACTGACCCTCTTAAACCGCAGATTGCTTTTCCCTCTTGTCACAAAGAATGCCGCACATCTGTTGAAGCGGTAGAGTCTTAGAAAATCAATGTATGCTCTGTCCATCACATAAAAGGCCCCGGGTTCCAGTATTAGTTGATCAAGGATGTTGACATCGTGAAAAAGGCCATCAGTGATTTCAATAAATGTCGGAATAGAACCACGAAAATCAAGCAGGATATGCGCTTTAACCGCTCCCTTGCGCTTTCTGAACCGTGCCCAGGGGAACAAAGTCAGGCAAAGGTCAATCGTGGTGCTGTCCAATGCATAGGCAATGTTCTCGAGTTCAAGTTTAAAATCATTCTCAGTTTGATAGAGTTCACGGGCAGTAGAGATAAGAACCTGGGCAAACTCGGCAAAAATCCGGTAATCCCTGACTTCATTGGCATCGGCCAGGGTGGATTTTTTAACCTTTTGCCGAATACCCGCATGATAAAGCTTCTCCGGGATGGCATTCAAACAGGATTCGATATCACGAAGGCTTTCACGGCGGGTCAATTGGGCCAGACACATCACCAGGAACTGCTGTCGGGTTGTAAACTTTTGAACCTTATAGTCGCCACCGTATTTGTCAACGCATTTACCAAACTCATACCAGGGAACCAATGACATCAATTGCGCAAAAACTGATTTACCAACATTCATCTGCGGAGTATTTCCGCGAAGGTCGAGGTAATTTCAAATCAAAAAATCAAAGAACGAGTGTTTATATATTGAATTATTGATAGTTACAAGCTTTTAAAAAATCAACAACCGGACACTACTGATTTTCCCTTTTAATGAAATTTTCTTTAAATTTCCCAATTTCATCGTTGGGCAATCTTTTAATGCTTTATCTTCTAACTTTGCTATGATAGCTGTGCTGATATTCTCATAAAATACTGGTTCTATAAAATTTGTCTGGTATCTGATATACCCTTTTTGAAAAACATATTTAATTTTCTTATTGTTATTAAGTGGAAAATAACTATTTGGGGACATGAAAAATTTCAGATTCGGGAAATATACCAAATCGCTTTTCTGGCTAAGGTATTTCATTTGATTTTCCTGCTCATATACAAGCGATATGGCTAATACATTGGCAGTTACGGCTTTTTTGGCCTCATCAATTGAAAAATAGACCTTAGAATTCATCAATTCTTGATCTTCTCTCAGTATTTTTTTGTCATCTTCATCAAGGTAATCTGCAATTTCAATAAAATCCCTGAACAGAATTGATTTTCCAATTTGTGCCGAAGAATTGTTGCAAAAAAAGTTTAGAATAAAAAAAAGTAAAAACAGCCTTTTCATTTTTTTCGGTTTAATGTCCAAATGGTTAATGCATGCAGAAACACGATAAACTCCCTTTGATTTTTAGAAGTTGTATGTCAAACAAATAGTGTGATGAACATCTGGTTTGACTTTCAGACCGAATGAATCTTTGAGTTTAAATTCATATTTTACTTCGCGATACATACCTATTATCCCCGTGATTATTCCCGTTCCAATCATGGCCACCCCACTTGTTAGGGCTATCGGGTTGACATATGTATCACTTCCAGTTGCAAATGCAACTATGCAAGTGGCACAACCAGCTCCAATACAAGCACCTAGATCGGAAGAGCACACGTCTGAACTCCAGTCACCGAATACGATCT
>CALBTS010000490.1 GCA_937968035.1 uncultured Methanomethylovorans sp. | reverse complement strand
TTCTGACACTTACTCTTATCTACAATGAGAACGAATCCTTAGCCATATGCTGGGTCGTTTCAGGTACAGGGATGAAACCTTTTATGGAAATGTGGATGGGAACAAAGTAATCGGAAAAGGTAATGTTGAAGGCAAGGTCTTCGAACTTTCCGAACTGAACATTCTTCCCCCCGCTGTGCCCACAAAGATAATATGTATTGGCTTAAACTATCATGACCACGCCATTGAGATAAATATGCCTGTACCCAAGGAACCTATACTATTCCTCAAGCCGCCCTCAGCGATCATCGGACACATGGACAAGATTGTCTATCCGCGTGCGAGCGAACAAGTGGATTTTGAAGCGGAGCTGGCAGTGGTCATAGGCAAACGCTGCAAGAACATCAAAATAGGAAATGCAGCTGATGTAATAGCGGGGTATACTTGTTTCAACGATGTCACTGCAAGGGATCTGCAACGCAGGGATGGTCAGTGGACACGTGCTAAAAGCTTTGACACTTTTGCGCCGGTAGGGCCTTTTATAGCACCGGCAGCAAATATAGATCCTGAGAACTTATGCATACGCAGTCGGGTGAACGGTGTGACTAAACAGGATTCCTCCACTTCAAATCTCATTTTTGAAATACCTTATCTGCTTGAGTTCATATCCAACATCATGACACTCGAAGTTGGAGATATCATCGCCACAGGTACTCCTCCTGGCGTAAGTTCTTTCCACCCTGGAGATGTGGTAGAGATAGATATCGAGGGCATAGGCATTCTGAAGAACGAGGTGGTATAATGCTCTTTGATCAGATCGAAAGGGAACTGGACCTATCTGAAAGGCACCTGGTGGTCCTTAAGACCGTTATAGAAAAGGGACCAATAGGCATACTCAAACTCGCTGAAGAAACAGGAATGCCTACACATAAAGTGCGCTATTCACTGAGAGTACTGGAACAGGAACAACTTATCAAGCCGTCTATACAGGGTGCTATAGCAGGTCCTGCTGTGGAGAATTTCCTGAAGGACTTTGAAAAGGACATGGCCAGCCTTCAGGAAATGGTAGCCACTATACTTCGGACAGGAAGGTCTATCTGAGATCTTGAGCTGGAAAGAGGTATATTTTTTATATAATTGTGCTTAATGTACTGGCTCACAGAACATTTACTTTGACTAGTTCCCACTGAACCAAGCCAAAATAATACGCTTCAGATGACACAGAAAGGATATTCTGTACCCTGGGAGGATCCGGATGACATTAACTGATGAGGATAAACAGATCATTGAAAAATATGCACTACAAAATGCCGTGAAGTATGGTAAAGCCCCGCAGCTTGCGGCTGTGATGGGCAAGGTTATGGGAGAGTGCACCCATCTGAGAGCCAGTGCAAAGGAAGTATCACCTCTCATACAGGAGATCCTGGAAAGGGTCTCAAAAGAAACTCCTGAACAGTGGCAGGCAAGGCTTGAGGCGCTTGCACCTGAACTTATAGAGGATATGTGTGCTAAAAAGGAGCCTGTAAAGGGCTTGAAACCTCTTGAAGGTGCTGAGTGTGGAAAAGTGGTCATGCGTTTTGCACCCAACCCAAATGGCCCTCCTACGCTGGGCAGCACCCGTGGCATAGTTGTGAACTCCGAATATGTGAAAATGTACGAAGGCAAGCTCATCATCAGGTTCGATGACACAGACCCCCAGACCAAGCGGCCTATGCTTGAGGCATACGACTGGTACCTGGACGACTGCAAGTGGCTGGGTGCTGTGCCTGACCAGGTGGTCATTGCTTCTGACAGGATACCGCTCTATTATAAGTATGCTCGCCAGCTTATCGAGCAGGGCAATGCATACGTGTGCTTCTGTACCAGCGAGGAATTCAAGAACCTTAAGGATGCCAGTGAACCCTGTCCTCACAGAAACACAAGCCCACAGGAAAACCTCATGCACTGGGACAAGATGCTTGCAGGTGAATATGAAGCTAAAGATGCTGTGCTGCGCCTGAAGACCGACATCGGACACAAAGACCCCGCGATAAGGGATTACGGAATATTCCGCATTGTTAAGCAATCCCATCCACGACCGGAAGTCGATGACAAGTATGTGGTCTGGCCCCTTCTGGACTTTGAGGGAGCCATTGAGGACCATGAGCTTGGAACAACGCATATCATCCGGGGGAAGGATCTCATGGACAGCGAGAAGCGCCAGACATACATATACAAGTACCTGGGATGGGAGTACCCCAAAACCCTGCACTGGGGGAGGGTGAAGATGCACGAGTTCGGCAAGTTCAGTACCAGCACCCTGCGCCGTGCCATTGAGGAAGGGGAATACTCCGGCTGGGATGACCCGCGTCTGCCAACCCTCAGAACTATGCGCAGAAGGGGAATACTACCCCAAGCCATCCGCAAGTTCATGATCGAGATGGGAGTGGGCGAGACTGATGTGAGTATCAGTATGGATACACTGTACGCTGAGAACAGGAAAATGGTGGACCCTATTGCCAACAGATACTTCTTCGTCTGGGACCCCGTGGAACTGTCGATAGCTGGTGCAGAGCCACGCACAGTCAAACCGCCGAAACATCCCACTGAGAACAAGGGCCACCGCAGCATCGATGTTGCAGACAGGGTGCTCGTCTGTAAGGGTGACGTGGAGCAGCTTCAGGCCGGCTCACGCATCCGCCTCAAGGACCTGTACAACGTGGAGATCACTTCCGTGGATCCGTTGCAGGCCAAATATATAGGTGATGAGGTAGCCAATCTTAAAAAGGACCGCATGAAGATCATCCACTGGGCACCTGTTGACGGTGTCCCTGTCAAAGTGCTCTCTCCTGACGGCGAGTTTAAAGGCATTGGCGAGAAAATGATCTCAACCGAACTGGACAAGACAGTGCAGTTCGAAAGGTTCGGTTTCTGCAGGATTGACTCTGTGGGCTCTGAGATCGTGGCATACTTCACACACAAGTGATGGGAGGTTAGAACCTCCCCATACTCTTTTCCCAAATAATCTTTCAGTTGCCTTGACCTATGGTCTTGTTTCAAAACCCGTATATTCCATGCTATAGCAGACACTCTGCAATATATTTTATAGATACCGATAGAATGAGCTCCATAACTGCCTATTCTATCCACGAGAACAAAAGTGAAATCCTTATATCCTCACAAACCTTTTCGCATAATAGAGGGTTCTGAATGAACATAATAGTAACTTGCTATAACTGCAGGAAAGAGTTCTTTGCAGCCATTACAAATAATCAATTCGTCAAAAGATGCGCCAATTGCTTCAAGCCGAACCGGGTAAGGACAATAATAGATGGAAAGGCTCACGGCGAGGACGAGGTCGCCTCAAAGCTTGAAATTGAGCCTTACGGATCATAATTGTGACCTGACAGCACGATAGTTTCTGTATCAGAACCATCTCTTATTTTTATACTTTTTTGAACTCTCAGATAGCCTCAGGAAAATAAGCTCTGGTCTTTAACGAGTGGCTGGATATTTAAGATCAATGTTTTCGTCCATACACGACAAAATTCGAAGATTTTATCGACTATATTCGAT
>CALBTS010000489.1 GCA_937968035.1 uncultured Methanomethylovorans sp. | reverse complement strand
GATCGTATTCGGTGACTGGAGTTCAGACGTGTGCTCTTCCGATCTATGTCAACAACCCTGCTAACTGGAGGGGTAATAGTGGATTCCCAAGTGAACGACAAAGCACCAGCGAGTGAAACTAGCACTCCCTGGAACCAAGACTTCATGAACATGTTTGGTTTTGGAGATCAAGAGGTGAACACTAAAGTGTATGGACGGGGGAGTGCTTCTCCCTCTCCAGCCGAAAGCTTCTTCCAGTCTGTGTGGGATGCTTTCTCTCCTCGACAAATTCAACCTGTAGCTCCTCCCAATCAAGGACGAGGCAAGGTAAACCCTGATACGATGGATACAATCTTCAGCAAGATGATTGATGCAGAGTCAAGGGGTAAGCATAGGGATTCTTCTGGAAACCTCACCACGAGCCCTGTAGGGGCTCAGGGGATTACTCAGGTGATGCCTAAGACTGGACGTGATCCTGGTTATGGGGTCAAGCCGCTAAAGGATGATTCGGAAGCCGAGTATATTCGTTTTGGTAAAGACTTGTTCCACGCATATACCAAGGAATTTGGTGGTGACGTTCGTAAAGGTGTTGCTGCTTACAATCATGGTATTGGGGCTGTTCAACGAGCTGTTGCCAAGTATGGCGACGAATGGGAAGCTAAGCTACCTGCTGAAACTAAGAAGTATTTGAAGACCATCTTGGGTGGTATGTCTAGCGCTCAAGCAGCAGATTATGGCAATCGTCCAGACGGTACTAAGAAAGGGGATGGGTTTCTAGGCCCCTTGAAAGCTAAAGATGGCTCTACTATGACGGAGTTCTCTGTAGGTGTGAATATTGGTGGTGTTGAAATGGACATTCCAACATTCGTCCCCACCCTCACACGAACCGAGCTGAACTCCATGTTGAATGGTAAAGCACCTAGCGATGCGATTGTCCAGAAGGCTGTCGATCATGCTAGACAACGTATCGAGCAAGGTTTGAGCCCGTTTGCTCAAAAAGGCGAGAAGCCTCAGAAAGTTAAGTAATGCCAGCTAAAGGTCAATTTAAGAAGAACGCTACAGCCGATTCCATCCGTCAACGGAAATATAATAGCAAGCCAGAAAGCAAAAAAGACCGTGCCTCACGTAACTCTGCTCGGGCAGAAGCTGTGAAGGACGGTCGTGCTAAGAAGGGAGACGGTAAGGACGTGGATCACAAGAATAGTAACCCACGAGATAACAAGAAGAGTAACACTCAAGTGATTTCAGCCTCCAAGAATCGTGCCATGAATCAGTACGACAAGCGGAAGAAGAGATGAACAAGATCAAGAAGATTCCAACGATGGCCCAGAAGCGAGTGCAAACTGCCTGGGCTATTAAACAACGTGAATTGAAAGAAAAACAGGAGCAAGCTAAGAATGACGCTAAATGATAATTTTGCAGCATATGTTAGAGGAGAGCCTTCTCAGTTATTTCGTCAAGGACGTACTTTCCGAAGTTTTAAAGAACTAGCCATCCCTGCCAGTGGCAGCTATGTAGTTAAGATTGTTCTTCCTGCTCCTGTTTACTTTACAGGATTTGACATTAACATTGAATCCGGTCAATTGAAGATTGAGACGGTTTCTGGAGGCACAGCAGGTGGTACATTTGCTGAAACACTTCCAATAATTCGTACCAACCTGACAGCGCCTAGTGCCTATGTTCTTCAGACAGCGCTAACTGCTGGTGGAACCATTACGGGTGGTATAGTGATTGACGTTGTTCGCCTGAAGACTAATAACAACCTGAACCAAGGAACCAGCGTTCTGAATCCAGATGCAGGCCTTCGAGGTATTGCTGCCGGCACATACCATTGGCGACTGACCAACCTCAGTACTACTGATGCTATTGCAGGAACTATGAAAATCAACTGGACTGAGCCCTTCTGATCCAGAAACGAAAAAACCCCTAGACGCCAAGGATTGCTCCAAGGTATCTAGGGGTTTTCTTATTTGTGACTTAGCCAGACATCACGTTCAATTACTCGAACTCTTTCGTTCTTCAATGGACTTAGGGCATACCAATCTTCAGCTCTTTCAATCCAAAGCTCTCGATCCCATTCGCCTTCTTGTGTAAGTTTACCCTGATGGTAAATTTTCACAGGAATGAGTTTGGTTTGACCGAAAGCTGTGTAAGGGGAAAGAGTCACAAGTCTTTCCCTTTCCAACGCGACCAATCACCATTTACTTGGTATCCTTCGCGCTTCACCAATCGACCTCCTGAGATGAAATCACCAATCTCAGGCTTCTCACCAGGGTTGGCTGTGAACTCAATCGCTTCTGTTTCATCTTTCACTTCCAGCAGGCTTTGGTAGTCTTTTAAGTAAGCCTGTACCTGTACACTAGCGTAGATGTATCGGTTAGGAATCGTGGGATGTGTGTAAACACCGTGTTCAATTTTAATCATTCTGGACACTCCGAAGAAACAAAAGAAATGGGAAGAAGCAGCTTCTCCGACAGCTCTAGGGCGCAAGGCTCTGCATCTTCAAAGCAGGTAAAAAACCCTAATTCCTCATCTCCCAGGTATACTGTCCAGTTTTCTTCCCACCAACCATCACAACAATCACAGGCTTCTCGAATATAATCCCAACCTTGAACAACCTTAATCATTTAAACCTCGACAAATCTTTCAGAACCTGCTTCATATCACCATTAGAAACCATCCCATGGATAGCCACACGAACTCGTTTATCATCCGTAGAGACGCCTAAACTCTTCAGAAGAATGCAGAAATCACGACCTTTCGTAAACCGTTCATAGGTTCGCTGATTAGAGCAAACAAGAATGTTTACATCTCCTAGTCGATACGAAACGAAGAGATCGTCTTCTTCACCGAGACGTTCGTAGCCATGTTGCTTAGTGGTAAAGCCGCTCACTACCAAAGCTGTGATGAGGTCATCCCTATCCACCCCACCAGTAGTCAACACAGCAATATCAACATCCTCACCTGATCCATTTATGGGGACGCTTCCTACAAACTCAAAAGGTAATCCCCGTGCTTCCAGAAATACTGATACAGCCGATAAAGGATACTCCATTAAGCCTCCAGGAACTTAACCAAGCTGGCAATGTGGATACCACCGCCTAGAGCCTTGTATTCGCTCCCTGCTGAGTTTTCAGCATGTAGGTAAGGCACTGCCCTCACCCCTTGGAAATAAAGCTCCTCACGGGCCTGTGGATCGCTACAATCACGAATCTCATATTCAATCCCTGCTTCATCTAGACGCTGCTTAACAGGTCCACAATTGGTGCAATTAGGAGTTGTGTAGAGTTTTACAAACATTTTAATCTTTCACGAATGGTATGTAGAGAAATGGGGGTATAGTTAACAGCTTCACAAGATACATTAACATACCGAGTATCTTTTAAGGTATTCGTATGGACATGTCCATGTATGTTGATTTTACCCCTCAATTCTTCTGGGTGAATAGGTGCATGTGTCAACCAGAACTCTTTATATTTCATCATCCCATGAATGTCATCAAACACACTTACGAGATCAGAAGTTTTAACTTTCTCCGTACAGTGGTTTCCTAGAATTAGGACTTTCTGACCAGGGATGTCTTCTAAAACATTCAAAGAGTCTGGATGAAGAATGCAATCCCCTAAAATGTATAAGGTGTCCCTTTTGGTGACAACTTTACGCATGTTTGTTAGAATCAGGGATGTAACCTCTTCTTCAGATTGAAACGGTCGCCACTTAATTTGGTTCTTATGTCCAAAATGACAATCACCTATGAATAAAGAATTTGACACATCTTCCTTTCTCCTCCCAGCCGACCACAGGTTGATCGGAGGGAGGCTTATGTTAAAGGTTATCGGACTGGACATGCACCAGTAGCGCAGTCTTCTTGAATCTCAGCATCCAGCATATTACCAGAATCCAGGTCAACAGGTTGTAGACCTTGTACGTAAGCGTTGTAAACTTCTTGAGTCACAACTTCTTGTGGCAGGTACAGATAACCCAAATCCTTAGCTGTCTTGGTTGGATCAGTGCGATACAGGAAGGACACGCCTACATAAATATCCCAATTTTCCAGAAGCCAGGAAATGATTCCAGGAATCTCATCTACACTGTAGTAGATGGTTGCAGAGACATTTTGTTGACTCCAGCTCGTTTGATAAAGTTTGTAGCGTTCCAATTGAGACAGGGCAGTCTCTTGGTTCACTTCAACCTTAATACCATCACGTTCAAACACTTCGAATGGCACGTCCTGATATTCCACAGGTAGTGTGACAATCACCGCATCCTGATCAGACGGGTTGTCAAACACCCGATAGCCAGCAGTACGGCAGATCCCCACCAAAGGATCATGGCGAGAGAGATTAACGTTGTTAAAGACATAACGACCCAAAGGCTTGTGAACACCTTCAGTCGTGTCCATAACTTTAGAGAGCGTACCAGACGGCTTAACCGTAGTTACGTTCTTCGGCTTGGGAGTTCCAAGCTCATCTGCCATGCTGTATGCACCAGCAACAGCAACACGTTGCAGCTCTTGCAGATCATAAGGCTTCAGATCAGGACGAGTAGCGATACCTGTCAGACCAACACCACACAGACGCAAGAACTCATTGTTCAAGTGCCATGCTTCTTGGAGGATACCATCCAGAAGATTCACACAAGTCTGACGATAATTAGCTCGTGCAGCAATCGTGATAGCACGACGCAGACCAGCAGAGTCACCCTTGAACTTGCTCAAGTCGGTTTCTGTCAGATTGCAGAAGGACTTGTTACCCAGGAGAATTTCCACACAAGGATTGCAGCCCTTGAACCACGGAGCACGACGACGAGCAGCTTCTGCATTGATGAATCCAGGTTCGGAGCCACCAGCTTCCACCATCAAACCGAAGATGTTCTCCAGCTCTTCGCGAGCAGGCTTCTTGTTGAACAGAAGCGAGTTATTACTCTGTGCTCGTTGGGGGTTCTTTACCCACCATTCTCGCTTGGCGACTGCGAACTCTTGCCATTCGTCTTCTCCGTACTCGAAGATAGCGATTTCAGCAGATCGACGAGAAGACAGAACAGTGCCGAGCCAGTTAGCCAGATCAAGGATATCGATCCGAGTAAGTAGAGAATCGGCTCGACGGTTGAAGAGGTTAGCAATAGCTTCCATGGCACGGGCAAGAGCAGCATCACCAGAAGAAATCCAACCATAGCCCCGCAGACGTTCGCCAGCAGGCCGAATCTCAGATAGGTCGATAACCAGCTTTGTGGCTGGATACTTGTGTGCCACCAGTTTACCAACAGCCTTGCACCATGCTTCCGCAGAGTCACCAACCTTGATTGTCCAGGTTTCACCATCGAAGGTTTCGACGTTTTCTTCTGCTCCACCCTTTTCTGTTCGAGTGCTTCGTACAACTTGAATATCATTGATTCGTACCTTAAAACCAGTTAGTTGACCAACCACTGGCTTGAAGCCTACACCACAACCTTGCATCAGAAGCCAGAGTGCATCAACAACGTCATACACACTCTCGATTTCTGTGAAAGCACAGTTGAATTGGGAAGCTTCTCGCCGTTGAGCCACTTCTGTACCACCAAGCCAGAGAGTACGTCCAGAAGTCAGAACTTTACGTTCCAGCATCAGTTGTCGCAGTTCATCTAGTTCAGCAGCTTGTGCCCAGTCCAGATGACGTTTTTGAGCACGTTCCCACAGCCACGCTTGGTGTCCAATGACACGTTCTACAGTTTGCTCGAAGGTTTCAAATACAGTTCCTTGCTCATTAAGAGGGCGGTTGTAAGTACGTCGGATAAGGAAGTTAGAACGGAAAGAAAAGTTGTTATTGTTTTGTTCAGTCATTAATTACCAAGAGATGTGATATTTTGTACCGCGAATGAGGCAGGTTTCTCGCTTTTTTACTATGTAGCCTTTATCTCGGAGTTCAGGAAGAATCGCATCCGACTCCCAGTCCCAAAGACCAACTACAACCATCCGCTCCCCTTGTTGAGCACTTTCAATAATTTTCTGCTCAAGCTTAGTTAAGAGTTCGTGATTGTCAGAAAGTGTTCGTGCTTTTCGTGCACTAATCATTCTATTTCCTTTACAAAGCGACCATCAATCATTCGACCTTTCCGGTCTCTGATTTTGTCGTAAGCCAGCTCCAGACACTCAACCATATCCAATCCACGAAGTCTAGCAATCTGGATGCAAACAACCAGAATATCACCAAACTCAAGCTTAGCTTCTTCTTCAGAGCGAGCACCAGCGAATTCATGGACTTCCTCAATTAGTTTAGGGATTTGAGTGTAGCTAGTTGCTCCGCCTTCGGCTGTGATATTCCGCTCCATACCCCACAGACAAATCTTATCTGTCAGAGTTAGAAAAAGATTACTAGCTTCTACTGTAGAAATCACTGGATAGTGGTTTCTATCTTTAAGCTGTCGTTCTCGTTCAGTAATCATATTTTTCCTGCAAGTAACGCATCGGCAACAGATTCAAATCAAACTGACCATTCTCACAACCATGAAGCATCAAAGCACCACGCCAATGATTATTACCTTGTTTACCAAGATAGTCTTCATCGTGCAGGTAGAAGGAACCTGCGATGATTGAGGTGAGCAGTGTTCCATCTGCTCGCTTACCTGTGGCGATTTGTAGACCTTGTTGATGCCCTGCGATGCAACTGTTGTGTGTCTTATTAAGCTGCGCGTTTGCTGTGCTAGCTGGTCGTCCAGCGGTTCCAGACACGAAATAATGTGAGAAACTAATTCCTTGGAGCGTATTGACTTCGAGGAAGGGGTGGACTTTCCAACCCCAGGATTCATATTCCAAATCCTCGATACCAATCGTACCATCGAGTTTCGGATCATCATTAACAGCACGAATGATACGGTGCTCATGATTTCCTAAGTGGAGATGTAGTTCCGGTTCATAAAGCTTCTTCTTATTACGCCGTTGTTGTTCTTGCCATTGAGCCAGAGGACGGAACAGTTCAGACATTGCTGCATGAGACGCTTCAATGTCTGCTCGATAACGACGACCTTCAAAACTCTTCTTACCTACATCATAAGAACTCAAACTTGCCATATCAGCGAAATCACCAATGTTGACAATAATGTCTGGCTGCTTTTGAACAATGTAATTGCCCAACCAACGAAGATGGTTTGTAGGGGTTCCAGGTTTTACCTGGGCGTCAGGGATTACGAGAATAGATTTAGTCATTAATACGAACCAGTTGAATGTTTTTACGTCCATGTGTCTTTACCAGATCACGAACGAAGATGTCGAATTGAGGGGTTACCTCGTGGACGGTGGTGAATGTCCCACCTCCACGCTTACGAAGAATCAATTGAACTTTCATTAAATCACCTGTCGAAGTTGAATCCAACCTTGAAGATTGCCAGACCAGAGAATGTCATTTCGATCACAGTGAGTTACGCCATTTTCCCAACCACGAACATCGTCGTTAATCCAATATTCCATCGGGGTTGCTTGATGTTCCACAGGGCTCAAATGAGGCTTAGGTCCAGAGAAGAGTTTCTCCCAAATATCCAGGCACTTCTCAACACTTGGGTTATTACGATAGCTCACAGCAGCACAGCAACCAGCAGACACCCTCTTAGCTGTTTCTAGATCAATACGTGTATAGGTGTTCCCGGTTTCAAAGGATTCCATTAAGAAATAACCTACAGGATCATCTTCTAGACCGAAAGCTGTAAGTACATAGGGAAGATGCCACTGTCCTGGTTGAAGGGTTTGAGGTACTGACTCCTGCATCGCCTCCTTCATCTTATGAGCAAGTTCTACGATTTCGGGCTGTGCAGCTTCTGGATCATCACGGAGCCAAAAGAAGTTGTCCCATTCGGTTGCAGTGATAACAACCTTAATTGGAGAGAACCATTCGAGACAGCGATTTGCCCATTGTTTGTGTAAACCTGCCTTAGCCATTCGTCCAGCAAAGTCTTGGCAATAACGAGCCAAAGCATGCCAGTAATATGCGACTTCATTCTGAGCCTCCTGGGAGAGAGTTTCTGTCGAAGACATGCCAGCCTTAGATCGGAAGAGCACACGTCTGAACTCCAGTCACCGAATACGATC
>CALBTS010000488.1 GCA_937968035.1 uncultured Methanomethylovorans sp. | reverse complement strand
CCAGAAAGCAGAACCGGCTCCATGGAAACAGATGAAATCTGATAAAGTGAGACAACGAAAACCCTAAGCGCAACAGCAAGAAAAACTGTTACGACAAATATCCAGCACCAGCCTCTGAAAGACTTAACATTTGATTTGATCATTCTTTTAACGTTGTGCTTGGGGGTTTAGTCAATCAAATCAAAAGGGTTTTTCCGGTTTAAAGTTCTGAGCAAATAAAATTGGGAGGTTATAGACATTATTGGCAAATACTATAGAATAACTCTGTCATTTCATGAGTAGCCCAGGGTTCTCCAATCATTTTTATCTTATTATCAGGACCGATAAGGACTGAACCATCAATTATCCATCGTGGTATGTCATTGTTATTCAAAAGATAGCTGAGACTATCATCCATGATTGTATAGTAATGATCGTTAAATACAGAGATCTCATTAACTCTTTTAATAAAATTATTATACCGGAATCCCTGGATTATGAAAAGAACCGTGTAATCATTTCGTCTATTCAGGCTGTCCATCATGTTCTGCCATTCAATAAACTTTGGATAACACGGTTGGCATCCGTCCTCAAGGTAAACCACTGATATATAGTTATACCTCTGCCTGAACTCTTCATATGACAGTAATTTGTCACCAAACCTTACAGAATCAAACATTTCCAGTCTGATTGTTTTATTCAGATTGCTTTTCAGGTCCCTGGTAACAGACTGGTTAGAACAGGAGATTAAAGGGATCAGGCATAATAATAAACTCAGGTATCGTCTCATAGCAACAATGTTCTTAAATTCTTGGATAGAAAATGGATGATCGAACTTTTAGAGTTTAACTGGTTCTGGTATTTCTGCCTCTGGCAAACTTAGTCTGAAAGCTTCATAATTCAGGGATATCGAAGTATCCCAGTGGTTCTTCCCTGTCATTGAAATAGGCGATTATCCTGTTATGCTTTTCATCAATACAAAAGCTGCATATTTCAGCCCCGGTATCAATAGTTTTCTTATACGAGCCATCCAGGCCAAATACTATTATACTTCTGGGATATGCGCCTCTTTGTATGTTGCCTTGAACAATGATACGACTGCTGCCGAGATAGGAAGCAAAGATTCTATTGTTATGTATTACTGCATCAAAAAAATAACTATTATCATCCTTTTCAGGATCATCCCATCCTGGTCCGTAAACATTGCATTTCAAGTTACCGTCTAAATCACAGATGGTCATTAAATCTTTAAACGGATAACTGTTGACATATATTCCATCTTTTACAGACATGTCGAAATATGAATTTGTATATCTGCCCTTTACGCCAGGATTTTCATATCCGAATCGCGTGATTTCACCGGTATTAATATTAAACTTTGTCATTGCCATTGTTACAAAAGGTGATCCTGAAAAAGGCTCTATTGCTTTACCAAGAGCGATGCTGTCATTTAAGAAACCATACCACACAAGAAGTAATGTATCTACGAGTTTTACTGAGGTACCTGGCAGATACATTTCGTCGGACAGAACACTGTCCAGAGAAAATTTATGCAGGACTTTTTTTCCTACATCAAGCTGCCAGAAGACTCTTTTTTCCCTGTCAACCAATATACCACTTGGCATAGTTATCTCTCCCGGCCCTCTGCCCAGGACTCCGGTACTTGTAATGTATCTGAATGTATTAAGATCAAACAGATGATCTACTTTTTCTCCTTTAGGATAGAACTCTTCTGTAAGCAGGATATCGTCAATAATATATAAAAAAACCTTCCCGATAACATAATCCGTTTTAATGCTCATTATCTTATCAGATACGTCTACGATACAACCTCTTTCGCTTTGTACTATTTCTAATTTTTTCTCATTCCTTTTCCCACAACCTGCAATTATCAAAAGCATAATTGTGAACAGTATTTGTAAATATCTCATCTGGTAATAGTGATTTAACTTTCCATCATTTACATTTCCTACTAAACAACGTATGTACTTATAAAGTGTGGCTGTTTTTCACAACCACACTCTTTTAACACGGAATCTCCAGGTTATATTGATTCAATTAATCCAATGTAGAACCTTTAGGGGGATTCCAGCAAGTACTTGACATGCCGTTGCAGTAGCACCATGGTCCTCCTTCAACACATCCCGTCGGGCAATTTGGATTTACTTGTGCATTCGCCTGAGACATTATTATTATGTCCTTCAAATTAGCTTTATCTGTGCGGACTTGAGCAACGTTCACGATAAGAATTGCAAACATCACAAAAAGTCCAGCGATTGTTGCAAGAAAAATTCTCTTTTTCATGATAATAGGATTTCTAATTAAACATGTTTATGAATTCACAATGGCCGCGGCCATTGAGCAACCTGAAGCAGCTTGTTTGTTTTTCTGTTTTATTATCTTTGGCGTCACCTCCTTTCATTTTTTATGAAAGGCCGGGGCAGAAAGTACTTAGCAATACAGGCAAAGCTTTCTGCCCTTTTCTTTCTTATTTATACTTTAAAAAATATTTCGTAAAACGGCAAACCTGACCTATGTAAAATTAAATAAGTTGTTTAAGTTTTTTTCGGGAATTTTCGGGAATTTCCAGTAGAAAAT
Source organism: uncultured Methanomethylovorans sp. (assembly GCA_937968035.1). Lineage (GTDB taxonomy): Archaea > Halobacteriota > Methanosarcinia > Methanosarcinales > Methanosarcinaceae > Methanomethylovorans. The sequence continues at coordinate 1,131 of CALBTS010000488.1, read as the reverse complement.
TTTTTCATTCAACCATCCGAACCCCGACTATTCAACCGGAATATTGAAATATCCCAGCGGTTCTTCCCTGTCAATAAAATATGCAATGATCCTCTTATTCTCTTCATCAATACAGAAACGTTCAAATTCATATCCTGTATTGATCGTTTTTAAATATCTGCCGTCCTTCTCAAATACTATTAGCGTTGATGGCGCAGCTCCACGGGTAATATTTCCCTTAAAAACAAATGCAAGATCTCCGATGTACGCTGCTACGATTTTCCCGTTAAAAATATCGGATCCAAAAAAATATGATTTCCTGTCCTGATCCTTGTCATTCCACCCGGGACCATATACGTTGTGTTTCAGGTTACCATCAAGGTCGCATATAGTTATTAAGTCGCACTCATCATAGCAGTTCACATAAAAGCTGTTTTCAACTGACAGGCTAAAGGATGCTATCTTCGTCTTTCCTGAACATTCGGGATTTTCATAACCAAATCGTTCAATCTCATTCGTATTGACATTCAGTTTAGTATTAGTCATGTCAAATGTGGAATGTGACAATGGATGCATTGCTCTTCCCAGAACAATACTGTCATTAAGGAACCCAAAATGAAAAAGGATCAGCTCATCATGCATTTCCAGACAGGTAGTTGGTTTAAAGTTATTATTTGCTAATATGCTGTCCAAAGGGAATTTGTGCATCACTTTCTTACCAAAGTCGGCTACCCACAGAATCTCGCTTTTCTCGTCAATCCCAATCTTGCCCAGATTAGTTATCTCCCCGGGCCCCCTTCCAATTATCCCGGTGCTGGCTATGTATTCAAAAGAATTTTTGTTGAAAAGATGAATGCACCTATCAGCCTTATGTGACATATCAGCAACAACCAATATATCATCAATAATATATAAATACGAACTTCCAAGTATAATTTCCGTCTTTATATCCACAATACTTTCTGAAACATCAACTATTATATCGCGGTGTTTCTGTACTATCTCGGTCTTGGATACATCATTGGTATTGCATCCTGTTAAAAACATAAGGAATGAATACAATAAGAAGGCTCGGGTCTTCATAATTTAATAGCATTTTAGAGCTAAGGTGCGGCAACTTGTTCTTGCCGCACCGATTAAAAAGAATTGAAA
>CALBTS010000487.1 GCA_937968035.1 uncultured Methanomethylovorans sp. | reverse complement strand
TAAAAGAGCGCATTGATAATATTATTCCTTTCAATCCTTCTACAAAACATATGAGCAGTCGCATTTTTCCTCAAATGGTGCCGGCACCATCTTTGGAACACTTCCGGAAAAAAGTGGCCTGATTCTAATCAAGGATTGTTTGGCAGTCAAATTTAAAAAACTCGAACATCGAGTGATAACACTTCACTGCCGATGTAAAGCACTGCAATGATGATGAAGGTCAAAGGAATTTCTCGACTTCTGATATTTGAAAAAGAGCTAAGAAGAATCAGCATAAATGCAATCCCGCTTCCACCTATGAGGGAATTGGAGAATAAAAATGCGTTTAGCAATGCCGTTGATATCGCTGTAATCAAAATCATTTCAAAGAGCTTGACTGAACCATATTTTTCTTCAAGTAAAGGTCCTACAAGAAGAATGATCATCATGTTTCCGATGAGGTGATTCCAATTAGCATGACCGGCAATGTATGAAACCAACTTGAAATAAAAATATGGATTCAAAAATGATGATAAGTGCCGAGGCGATGAAAAATATTTTGCTAAAATACCGTTGCCGGTGAATGCCAAAACACATATGGATATTATGGCATAGGTCAGAATAACAGGAGAGTTGTATTTAATCCTCATTTGTCGTTCTTTACCGGTTTTAAACCCATACAGGGTTTCTCATCATTTTCGTCAGCCAAAAACGGGACCACATGCATTTTTTTTAGGTGTCTTTTTTTTAGAAATAGGGTGTTCCTTGAAGTAAAGTTTATCCTTTAAAAGATGACATTTTTTGTATTTCGTTCCGCTACCACACCAGCACGGATCATTTTTCCCCGGTGAAATTTCAGGAGGTATCTGCTCGTTACTAAAAAGCTGACTGAACCAACCCATATAAAATACTCCTATTTTTGAATTAGCTTTACAAGCTTTAGATTATAAGCGGACCATTGATTTTGTAAAGAATTAAAGATCAAAATGAAAATTGCTCTAAGACCTTGTTCGTTCAGCCTGGTTTTCTTCTGGATTTTTTTCATGAACGACCTTATTTTAGCGGCATAATTCATATAATCTGACATTTATTGACCAGTGATTGGCTTATGTGAGCCACCGCCAGCCTTACGTTTGGTATTGACCGCTTTTTTCTGAAAGGCCATTAAGAAAAATAATACCATTAGTGCGGGGTTTGAGTTTGCTAAATTTTATGAAGTTCATATAGCTGTTTTTGGAATCTCTTTACACGGGTTAAAAAATGCTGGTACGAAATTTAGTTGATATAAAGTTAATAGCCGCTCCGGTTATCAATCGTTTTTTCATGATATGCGACTATATATCAGATCTGACAAGACAACCGGACTCGCTCAGCAACTTGTTACATTAAACATAGTCGGTAGAAGTGCTAATTTCTAAAATTCCTATAACCCAAAACAACAACATTTTCACCCGGTCAGATATTATGGTTTCCCGGCAAATAGAAAGGCCGGAAAGCAGATTGTATCCATACACCGGATGTTAAGAGACCGGAATGAAGCAAACCCGGAAACCGAACCATCAATTGATCGGACCTGTCAGTGCCCAGCATGTGGAAACGGTATCATGATAACCCAGCTGGTGCTGGACGGATACGGGAACGTGGTGAAAGAGCGTCATTTAAAAAACGATGCCGAGCCGATTCTGGTCACGGCTGGATTTCAATAAAAAGGCTTTACTTTGGGTGGAATTGCAGATATTTAAAATGGTTAAAGTCTTTTCAGGGCTTTTATCGGTTATCGTCATCGGCTTGCTGGTTTTTCGATCTATTTTCAAACCATGCCGGATGAACTAAAAGGGTTAATCCACATGTGTACTCGAATTTTCCAGCTAAATTTTACAATCATGGACGATGAAGCCCTTTTTGTAGCAAGGACCTCATTTACTTTTACCCAAGAGGAAGATCGCTGGATCATCGAGCCGGTTAATGTAACAAACAGTTGGAGCAGCCAAAATAACAGCCAGGCAATTTTGGGATTCTGGCTTGGCTGCTCAACTTAAAGTTTACGTGAAAAATGCCTAACTCCATTTTTCATTCCATTCCCCGAAATCCCAAGCCTGTATTATTCTGGACGGGTGCGGGCATTTCTATAGACCCACCGGCATCTCTTCCTTCAGGCTATAAGTTGACAAAAGATATCGTGGACGCTTTTTGTTTACCGGAAACATGGGCAGATATCACATCTTTGTTAAGTCAGGCAAATTTTTACGGCTTTTCGGGCAATAAAAAGACTTTTCCGAGATTGGAGGCTTTACTCGGTAGTATGGTATCAATTGAGTGTAATCTTTTTGAATTTCATCCTGTTCGTTGAAATTGCACGGCT
>CALBTS010000486.1 GCA_937968035.1 uncultured Methanomethylovorans sp. | reverse complement strand
GATCGTATTCGGTGACTGGAGTTCAGACGTGTGCTCTTCCGATCTAAGCGAAAGTCAACTGAGATGGTTGGCTGACGTCTTAATCCAAGAACAACGCACTAAGTCACAGGTCATTAGGGAGGCACTTAACCAATACCTGGTAGAGAACAACAATAGATATACATCCTATGAACCCTCAGAACAAACCCAGAAGACGAAAAAGTAAGGATCACACTCCTTTGGACTTAGGGCACATCGAGTTTCTGATCTCGATTATGCCCCCAGACGACAAACGTAAGATTGAGTTTGTTGAGGGTTTTATTCATAGATATTTAATTCCAAATATCAAGGATGATGACATCTTAGAACTTGAGCCGATGGATTACAGGCTCTTGAAGTATCTGATGTTTTCACTTCTGATGAAGTACGAATCTGAAACTACAGCCAGTTAAGGAGTAGATCTGCAACTTGCCTTCGCTTCATCGGATCCAGGAATCTCCACCCAAAAAGTAAAATGAAATCAAGTGGCCCATCCCATTTGCAACTTGAGTTTACCAACGAATCTTCCCCATGTGAGTGTCGGCTATTCCACTTAATTGTCGATGGAATTGTTCCGTTAAATTTCAAGTTACCTTATACTTTGTTAGGAAGTATAAGCAAATGATTTTTATGTAATGATTGATATGCAACGCCTTACGTCTGATTGACGTTAAACCGCTGAATATGAGCTTATATTCTTGTCCAAAAATGCTGCAAGTATAAGATTTTCGCTTATGTTTGGGCCCCCAAATTAAAAACGAATGAAATGTCATTACGAGGCCAAAGAACAACCACTAGCAGTCTGGATTGGGATCAGTTTAAATCCTTACTGGCGAAACTCGAAAGAGATTGTGAGTACAAGTACTGTTTACTTATTGCCATCGGGGTTTTTACAGCCCTCAGAATTTCGGATATTCTAAGGTTGAGATATTCGCAATTTGAAGGATCTGATATTCTCGAAATTCAGGAACAGAAAACTGGAAAGACGAGGAGAATCAAGATCAATCCCGATTTACGAGCACTGATTTCAAGGATTAAGGTGAAGATACAGCCAAAGGATGTTGATGAATTTATCTTTCTAAATAGATATGGTTCAAAGCCTATTGACAAGAGCTGGGTCAATGTTAAATTGAAGCAGTTGTTCAAGAAGTATGATATCCATGTGGAGGGTAATGTCAGTAGCCACATGTTTCGTAAAACCCTAGGCAACAGGGTCCTAAGGCTCAATAACTTCAGCAATGAATCTGTGATTCTTCTCATGGAATTATTCTCTCACTCAAGTCCCTCTATAACACGCCGTTACTTAGGGTTACGAGAGAGAGAGATACTGGATGTCTACGACAGTCTCCGACTTTAATGTAAAGACGTCGGCCGTTGAATCAAATCATGGAATATTTTTAATTTATCCTCCTCGGTAAACGTCTCGTCCTTGGCACAAACTAATGGGTCATACCATTCAATCTTATGCCTAGCCCAATCCACCCATTTTGTGAATTCCTCAGTGTTTAGCCCGTTCTCGTTGGCGTGGGATTCTACCTGAAATAGGTAATCTCTCATAATGTTGGCCTGATGAAGTCTATTGGCAAGGATATACAAGGATTTGAAATCCGACAGCTCTTTCTCCTTACGAGCTCTAACCTCTTGTTTAATGCGGATCTTTTCCGCTTCTTCTTCCCTCCTCAACTCAGCCTCCAAATGCCATTCGTGCCACTGCCTCGCCTCTGCCTCCAGTTTCTCTATAATTGAATCGATCTTATCCTCGATTGGTTTTTTACCATCACTAACAGTTTTAAGTTCATGGTTGCCGATCTGAAATGTAAACTTGCCTATTGGCTTGAGTTCCCTCGAACCGTAGCTACCTGTCGGTTTATCTGATGTTTTATGTATCTCTCGAAGTCTCATTCCAATTCCTTCGCCATAAATTACTGCCACAGTGCCATTCCAATTAAATGAGATCTCATGGCCTCGTGATCTCAAGATCTTGATTACAGTGTCAAAAATTCTCAGTGCTCTACCAAGGTTAGAATATTGAAAATCGATGCTTAAAATGCTTTTCCCCTGGAGGATCCTTACACTACCTGCCCATGGTCGTTCCTTATTTGCCTCAAAGTATTCCTTGGCATCCATCGTGAGTTTATCAGGGGTGGTTAGCCTTAGAGGTACTTTAAATATAGGTTCCGTATTACATTCCTCCGAACTTTCTCGAGTATCTCTAATTATATCTGGATCCCCTGGATCTTTCTGATAAAGGTCGACATGATCTTCACCTGAATAGTCGAGGGGAAGTGCACTAATTTGAGATGTAATACCCCACTTGAGTTTCGACCAATAACCGCCAGAAGGGATTGGGATTTCCATGTTATGGTAAATCTTCCGCAAATCTTCATAGTCTACATTAAGTCTCTCTGAAATAGAGGTTAAGGGTTCTTTCCAGATCATTTCATAAAGATCTTGACGGGTTAGGGTAATTTTTTTCATCTCAAATTGATTATTGGTCAATTAATTCAGCGTAAATTAGTAATGTTTTCTGCTGTTGACATCAGAAGTAAATTTGTACAAGACACAAAATTGATAATATTCGATTGAACATTTGAGGCTTCTCCTTGCTTCTTTTTCAGACAGTTGACTAGAGGCGGTACTTCCATCATGCACCACGGAGATGCAAGGAGTACCGCTTCTTTTTTGCTGGCATTTTGATCTGCCATTATTGCGCTTATGGGCCTCTGGGATCTGAGATGTCAAGCGGCAAAAGTGCCACTTGACAAGTCATTCCGCATCCAACCCATCAGGATATAGTGGTTACCTAGCATTGTATATGTGAATGATTTACAGCCCATTTATGTCAAGATTTCGGAATTTGCCACTTGACATATAATTCTCCCATGGATGGGCTCCCTCCCTGGGCTCGGGACTTCTTGCCCTACGGGGCATCTCCCGTATCGTTTCTTATAATACACTGATTATCACGGTTATACAACAAGCTCAATAATCAGTTCCAGAATTCTGGGAATTTTTTTGCCAAAGTTGACTACTTGTAACACTTGATAATTTTATCCTGAAATCCATAAATCATAAATAATCAGGTATTTCGAGAAAAAAATTCTGCAGAAAAATTCAGGTCCACAGACAAAAAGCCCATTTGACCTATTCTGAAACGCTAAGACTGAAGAAACTCAATGTCCTTTTTCATTCTCAGCTCATGGGCTTGTTTTACAGTAAGACCAATAAACTCAGATTCCGTAAATGACAGTTCATCGGGATAGAATTCGAAAAGGTCTTTTTCGTCACCATTATCGAACTGGGCTTTAACCTTGGGCATTGGGTCAAGCATACCACTTGGCATAGGCCTGGGGTGGGGCCCGATTTCACATCTGACAATTAAGGGTACTTTATTACTCATTCTATCTTCGGTTAGGTCACCAGAGCAAATGTACCAATTATCATGAAGGTTTCAATTGGACAAATACTATCGGTTGCTTTAAAGTATTCCTTTAGTTTTTCAGTTTTCATTGAGCCGAGATGGCAAAGAGTAAAATTTGGTGCATGCTGCTTAAGTAGAACTCAAAAATCGACTTTTAATAGTACTCCTTGATATAATCATAAGCCCTGACAAATAGGTCTTCATCCTTAATCTGATACTTTGTCCAGAGTATTTTTCTGAGCTCTCGTTTGACTTCTCGCTCTCCAACAGTTGAGTTCTGCCATCCTTCAAATCGGACATATCTGACAATCTCATCGATATCATTTACTATCCTCTCGACAATCGCAGGGGTCGTATCTGTTTTTAGCTCAAGAAACAGCTCTGTTAGGGCAGCCTTCGCTGTTTTCTGCAGGTCAACAGTCTCCACTTGTTTTTCAGCCTGAAGAGTTTCCTTGGCAATCTGACACAGCTCCTTGATAAACTCAACTGACTGAATGAGCCCGATCTCAGCCTTTCGTCTTAATTC
>CALBTS010000485.1 GCA_937968035.1 uncultured Methanomethylovorans sp. | reverse complement strand
TCCTCAATATCAAGTGGTCACCTGAGTATGCCGAATCAGTCAGGTATGAGAATGCTAGTTTATATCAGGCAATCCGTCATGCGGTACTCCATCCAGAGGAGGTATGTTTCAGTCCATCTTCGGCCTTCCATCACGCCAATCCAACTCGTGGGGCGTTATTCTGTGCTTTCTCGGGACAGGTAATTGCCTCGATGAAGGTTTACAACGAATTTGGGGTTTGTGGAGCCTATATCGACCTTGATGGTCATTATGGAAACAGTATCGACAACTCAAGGGATTTCGTTCCGAACATTGACAAGGCCATTTCCCCAGTTTGTGGAAATATAAACATAATGGCCAGTCATCAGAAGTACCTTGATGAGTTAAAAGCGAACCTTGAGGTATTGCAGAATGAGATTATTGAGGGACGAGTACAGTACATCGTCTTCTGTCATGGGGCTGATAGCCATGAATGGGATGAGCTGGCCAGTCAGCTGTCAACCGAGGAATGGGTTGAGTGCTCAAGGATCGTCTACACTTTTGTCAGGGATCTTGAAATCTCAATCGGCAGACAGATTCCGCTTATACTCACACTATTCGGAGGTTACAGAAGAGATGACTACAACTCGGTTTTATCACTGCACACGACAGACCTGGTTACCTGTCTGAACACACTGTGTGGCCATAAAGTCGAATATAGGACAGAAGTAAAGCCCCGAGTAACAAAGCTTTAATCGCAATTTATTCAGTCAAAACTATCCGACTTTTTAGGGGGGTTAAGACACTTTTATGGTATATTTGAAGGTTCACTCCATAATCAAATTAAAATGACGCAACTGAAGGGATTCTTTGCTTTGGCCGCATTTATGGTCAGTATATTATCTTGTGGACAGCAATTTTTTGCTACTCCTGACGGGCTTCTTGATGCAAATGACAGTACAAAGACATATATAGTTATCCCTTGTGAAGGGAAAACCGCCAAAGAGCTTTATGATAATGCCATCAAATACATCCAGCAGAACTATAAGAACCCCGAAGAAGTAATTAAGGGCCAAGTAGAAGCTGAATATTTGAGTTATGAAACCTTTAGTCCTAGTGTTATTTCTTTTAAACGGTCAGGGGGGAGACCCACCTATAACCTAACATATCGAACGGGAATGCATTTTAAAGACGGAAAGGTTAGGTATGAAATACAAAATGTCGAAATGACAACGGATGATGGGTATAATTTATACTTTTCTGGAAATCCCCTGACTACTGTGGCTATATATAACCATAAAGGAGAGTTGAAATACGACGAAGCAAAAACAAAGGTTGAAAATTATTTTAACACAGTGATAATGTCTCTTAGTCAGTACTTGAATGGGGTCAAGAAAGTAGACGAGTGGTAAGCAAAAGAATAACCTTGCCATTAATCACTTATTTCGGCCAGAAGGGTAGCAAAAAACAATAAATAATAAATTACACTTGTTGAAGGCGTTGTTATCTGGAGAATTATACAAGTTTATGAAATAGTCAAACATTGATTCATTCCTCTAATGTCAATAGATAGAGCAGATGGAGATACATATGAACCCTTTAAAAGTTTAATTAAGTTATCTCTTCGATCTTGGCGGTCAGCCTAACATATTCAGTAAGTACTAGACATTGGAAATTCATTGGGTAAGCGGAAATTTGATAACTTGAGGTCTGAGAGAAGTGAGCAATTAATTGAATTAGTCAAGACTTAATCTGACAGTTAGGGATTAAACTATATTT
>CALBTS010000484.1 GCA_937968035.1 uncultured Methanomethylovorans sp. | reverse complement strand
CAGTAAAACATACAAGGAACAATTCGACAGGTATAGGCAATCGCTTGACAATCTTATAATAACTGATTATCTGACATTTCAGTTTTTTGTAAATGGATCAGCCACGACCTCTATTACAATTGGTGAGATATCTGGAAACAAGATCCATCCGTTGCCTGATAATTTTGAAAGGTTCACGGACCTGATAAAGGACTTCTGTGAATATGTAGGGCAGACAATAAAATCCGCACAAAAGCTATCAAAGATGATGGCTGCCAAAGCTAAGTTGCTAGCAAATGTTATTGAGCTTGCACTAGACCCAGAGAAGGAGGCTGAAGGTGTAAACGAATTGCAGAATATTAACCTCTTAAGCCAATTCGAATCATTTAAGCAGGTCTTGATACACGACATTACCCCAAAAGCATTTGCTGATATCTATGCTCAGACTATAGCATATGGGATGTTTGCAGCCAGGTTAAATGACCCATCGTTAGATAGTTTCTCACGCCAGGAAGCAGCTGAACTCATCCCAAAATCAAATCCATTTCTCAGAAAGTTATTCCAGTACATTGCTGGCTACGATCTCGACGATAGAATCGTATGGATTGTTGACGCCCTTGCTGACATATTCAGAGCAACAAATGTAGAGGAATTGCTTAAAGATTTCGGTAAGGCAACCCATCAGACTGATCCTTTTATTCACTTCTACGAAACGTTTCTTGCAGAGTATGATCCAAAACTACGTAAGAGTAGAGGAGTATGGTATACCCCTGAGCCAATTGTAAACTTCATTGTTAGGGCTGTAGATGATATTTTAAAAAAGGAATTTGGACTACCGCAAGGACTTGCTGACACATCAAAAATAAAAATCAAAGTTCCTGATCAGGGCGGTAAGCAAATAGAACAAGAGGTGCACAAAGTGCAAATACTTGATCCTGCTTCTGGTACTGGGACATTCCTCGCTGAGGTAATAAAACAGATTCATAATAAGTTAGTATTGCAACAGGGGATTTGGAGTCATTATGTTGAGAACCATTTGATACCAAGACTTAACGGTTTTGAGATATTGATGGCTTCGTATGCGATGGCTCATCTTAAGCTTGAAATGTTGCTTCGCGATACTGGATACAAACCCACAAAAGATCAGAGGCTTAGAGTATATTTGACCAATAGTCTTGAGGAGCATCACCCAGATACAGGAACGTTATTCGCTAATTGGTTAAGCACTGAAGCCAATGAAGCTAATAGAGTCAAACGAGATTCTCCTATAATGGTTGTCATTGGTAATCCCCCATATAGTGGCGAAAGTGCAAATAAAGGGGAATGGATAATGAACCTTATGGATGACTATAAGAGAGAACCTGGGGGGAAAGACAAGCTCAAAGAACAAAATTCCAAATTTATAAACGATGACTATGTTAAGTTCATACGCTTTAGTCAACACTTAGTTGAGAAAAATGGATTTGGTATTGTTGCTTTTATTAATGCACATGGTTTTCTTAATAATCCCACATTCAGAGGTATGCGTTGGAACTTGCTTCGCACCTTTGACCTTATTTATACTTTAGACCTGCATGGCAATGCTAAGAAAAAAGAAACCAGCCCAGATGGTTCACCGGACGTTAATGTTTTTGATATAGAACAAGGTGTCTCGATTAATTTGTTTATTAAAACTGTTAATAAAAGGTCATCCACTTTAGGTAAAATATATCATTCTGATATATTTGGTGAGCGAGAACTGAAATATAACATCCTGTTTAATAATAATATAACTACAATCCCATACAAAGAAGTAAAATTAAGTCCACCAAACTACTATTTTACAAATAAGAGTTTTGATAAAAGCGCTGAATATGATAAAGGCTTTTCAATTCCAGATTTGTTCGCTGTCAGGTCCTTGGGGTTGCTAACGAAAAGAGATGCCTTGTCTATAGATTTTGACGCCTTGAGTTTAGAAAATAAAATTCGCTACTTCCTGGATGAATCAAAAACTGTAAAAGAAGTATGCGATAAGTTTAATCTTGTCGAAAAAGATAAAGATAAGTGGGATGCAAGTCAAACACGTAAAAAAGTATCTCTAACAGAAATAGAGGAAGATATCAGCTCTTTTCAATATCGACCTTTTGATAATAGGTTTGTGTTTTATAATCCATATTTTGTCGCTCGACTGAATACGAAGGTTTTTGAACATTTTATTAAGGAAAACTTGGGCTTAATTACTTGCAGGCAGGGGCAGGCCGTTGGAAGTAATGATTGGGATGTGGTTTTTGCCTGTAAATATTTAACTGACCAAAATATTTTCAGAAGAGGTGGTGGTACAATCTTCCCCTTATACCTCTATGCTCAGACTTCAGACCAACAATTACTTGATACTAGGACTGAAAGAATTCCTAACATGAATCGAGAAATTGTAGCCTTGATAGAGCGTAAACTAAGGTTAGCCTTCATTTATGAAAAAGATAATACACCAAACTCATTTGCTCCTATAGACATTTTTGATTATATCTATGCTGTTTTGCATTCTTCAGTATTTCGCACTAAGTATGAAGAATTTCTTAAGGTAGATTTTCCTAGGATTCCTTATCCAGAAGACTATAATAAGTTTTGGGATTTGGTAAGACTTGGAAGCGCCCTCCGAAAGACACATCTTCTTGAGAATCATTTGGATGAGTGGCACTTTATTACTTACCCAATAGCAGGAGACAATGAGGTGGACAAGCTGAAATTTGAGAATAAGAAAGTCTGGATTAATAATGAACAATACTTTGATAATATTCCAAAGGTGGCCTGGGATTTCAAAATAGGCGGTTACCAGCCAGCACAGAAATGGCTTAAAGACCGTAAAGGAAGAGTCCTATCTTATGAAGACATCGTGCATTATCAGAAGATTATAGTAGCACTTAACGAGACAGACAGGATCATGAAAGAGATAGATAAAATTGATTTCCTTTCTTGACTTGTAACGTGATTATATTGAACTTTGATACAGCGGTATACTTGATTTCCACCTCCACAGCGAGGAAATGCAGCGAGACACTTCATTAATCAGGTATACCGCTTTTTATTTGTAAATAATATACTCCATTACTGGGGATTTCATAAATTTGAATGAATCATAGACTTGTTTGTATAAGACAGAAGCTAGGTAATTGAAATATAGGAGAATAGCGTAAGCTAGTATTCTTGCACTGTAAAACCGCCAGTTTTTAAACATCCACAGGAATAGTAGGCAGACGCTCACGCACGGCGTGGGCTTTGCTTATTGTGGATGGGGTGCCTGGCGGTACCTACAGGGCAGTAAGATGTAGGTCCACGCTCTTATTT
>CALBTS010000483.1 GCA_937968035.1 uncultured Methanomethylovorans sp. | reverse complement strand
CACCAAAACCTTTAGGTATTTCACCATTTTCATTCTTAAGTCCTTTTCAACTAAGGTAAAGGTTTTAAAATTATTTGATCTTGAAACGGGAAGGCAGAATTTCCATTAGACGTTTGAAAACATGCGACGCAATATGTCTGAACTGTTACAGTAAGCGTGCGAGATGAAGAAAGATAAACATCAACGTCTCTATCCGGTAAATTTACTCTTGAACCAAATCCTGTTCGTAGCTTTGCCGAAAAAGGCAACTGATAACCAACGTCAACAATCCCATCGGAAACTGAAACTTGCCGAAGGTACGAATCCTCATAATATGACTCTATCCAAAAATCGGTGATTTTTACACCAGCATTATCATAGTAATTAAGAGTGAAGCCATAAAAAATATTTGCTTTTTGTTCAATGGGCACAGAGGGAAGCAAGTTGGAAAAGTTTAATGCCGTGGATGTTACCATTAAGACAATATATAATCCACTGGGATCATAAATAACTACATCGCTTGGGAGATCAGAGTAATAATCGGGGAGATGGGCATATTCACTTTTCCTGCCCATAAAAAAACCTGTATGAATTGAAACCTTCGCAACACGAGAAATTCCTCGAATACTTGTCTCCCGAGCAACCGGCATCGAACAAAACCCAACAGCGTCACCACTTTCTGATAATTTGCCTTGAGCAGCCGGATAAGACAGCTCCTGATCCAAATAACATTCTATTCCAATACAGGCCTGATCTTTCCACTCTCCTGCTACCATATGCCCGCTCGGATCCGTATACCGCAGCGGATTGTTCTCCACATCCGCATACCGATCCCAGCTCTGCGGATTGCCCGGCTGCAGGATGAGTGTATCCGCCTGCGCGAATCTGCCCAGCGCAGGGTCGTACCACCTTGCATTGTAATACATCAGCCCAAAGTCGCTCATGTTCGAGTACTGCCCCGTGTAGGTGTGCTGCGTCATAGCTCCATTATACACAATGCCCACGTCCATTTTTCGGTCTTTACTTTATTTGCAGAAAAATGGTTGCGTTAATATTTTGTTCAAATGACCTTTGTGCTCCCTTTGCTTCATGATCCACCATGAGATATCATAAATTTATGGATAAAACCATTAGGATCAAATACAACAACGATGGTGTAAACCCCGTCTCCTCGCAAATCATAAATGTAAAAAGCATACGAGCCGTTCATGCCTTGAAGATATAGATAGTCTCCCAATTTCTCCTGCACCAACTCAAACGATCTTTCCTCTTTTCGCAAACTGTGAAGATACGATGCAATTTCAGGCCTAAATTCTGCTGCATAGACTGAGTATTCCGATTGACAACGACGATCTGTTTCGGGAATATCAAATTTCTCACACACATCTCTTTGAACTTCCACTGTCAAAGGGGACGTGCTACGAGTGTAGTCATTTTGTTTCTTGTGATAGGCATCCAGCATCCGATACATGCCAATGAACAGCAAAGCCAAAATTGTTACACAAGCGGTCAATACCGAAATCACAAAACACTTCCAAAAAGGCTTCATCTCATTCTCCTACTGATTCCCTTGCAATGGCACTATTGCTTTAAGAAACGGCACCCAACCATATGACCCATTGCTAGCCGGCCCTAAAGCATGCCTTAGATAATCTCCTAATTCTTCGGGCTTAATCAGACCCAGGCAAATTTGCCAGCCTGTGACCATTCCTTGCACAGATAATGCGTAATCCTCCCACGAAGACTGTGCATCTTGATCAAGTATTTCATGATGTACGTTGCCATAAGTTGATATCACCGTTCCTCGGATCATACGGCTTAATTGCGTTGTCGAAAATGGATTTGCTGACAACAGGAATAACCCGTACTCTATAGCTGTATTCTCCTTAGCCGCAGACGAAGAAACGTATGCCCAAAAGTGAAAAAGCTGATTGTGACCATCAAAAAAATCATCATGAAATCCCGTCGAATTGAACGCTTTGAGATTTGCCGGGCAGTCTACCTCATCTCGACCTACCCCCGCACATCCCCGGTTGAAAAATGCCAGGCTCAAAAGTGTATATGGAGTAGACTCACGTTTTCCGTTAAAAATCCAGGTTAAGGCCGGTATCATTTGGCGATAATCCGGGAACAAAATTGCAGCCACATCCACAATTTGCGCCATTGCTTCCAAGTCATCTTTCCCGCCAAGGCGGACCAAGATTTCATTCGACCTGCGCTCAAGAAAACTGAGTTTGCACCGTCCTGTATCTTCGCACCCTCCGCCGCCTTCGTCTACCCTATG
>CALBTS010000482.1 GCA_937968035.1 uncultured Methanomethylovorans sp. | reverse complement strand
AGATCGTATTCGGTGACTGGAGTTCAGACGTGTGCTCTTCCGATCTAATTACTGTCATGAAGTATTCAATGTACAGCTTGTTTTTCTTAATGTTGTTGTTGCCAGCATGTGAATTATCCGAACCATCGAGTAAAGAGATCCTTACTTCTCAAGGTTGGAAGCTCGTTATATTAAATGAATTGGGAGACATATATCAAACTGAAAAATGTGAGCAGGATGATTGTATATTCTTTAATTCTGATGGGTTTATTACCACTGAAATGGGTTCAATAAATTGTGATTGGGATGAGAGTAGCGAACTCATGTCTACCTGGTCATTGTCAGGCAATGGACTAACAATTACGGTTGATGGCTTTGCGTTTTCTCTCGATATAAGTAAAAAGAAGATGGTATGGTCAAGTATACTTGGAGGAATGACATTTGAACCTTGTTAATCATTTTTATTCTAGAATGTCAATCCTATTGCACCCACAATAATCCATTACAGTCTGGGCATGGTCTATAAATGCTTATGCTGCATTGAAATATATTCTAATGCCTTTTAATCGACACAATTTTGGGTAACATCCAAATATCATTCACTCTCGCTAAAAAGCCGAAGTAATTCTTCATTGGTTAGACTTCGATTGTAAATTCGGATGTCGTCTATAATGCCCTTAAAATGTGTTTCATGAATATCGCCTGCAGCATTATCATTTATTTCTCGACCGATGTAAAGGACTCCATCTGATGGATAGCTCTCCCCATATTCATCTGACCCAACAAGCTCATTATCAATATACAAGTACAAGTTGTCGTGAGGAACAAAGGTTGTTACCAAAAAATGCCAATTGTTATCCGCATAATTCTTATCCGATTCGATATATGTTGACCAGGTTGACCCTTCTACTAGCACTGAACCAACCCAAATCTTTCCGACACGTCCCTCTCTAATGTAGGTTGGTTGATCGCCCAAGACTTGGATATGGGTGGATCTTGTAGTTCCATAGTTAATGATTGAAGGATAATAAGTTTCAGGACTTGGTGATTTAAACCAAACACAAAATGTAATCGTGTCGTTTGCACCAATATTTGAAGAAATGTACCTCTCTGTCCCATTATTGCCATCAAATCCGAATGCACTATTTGGATTACCGAATCGATCGGACTCAGGAATTGCATTAGTTACGGTTCCGTTTAAATTATTTCCACTTTCATCAATGGCATTTCCATTAAATGGGTAATAAGCTATTAACCCTACTTTTAAAGAATCTATCTCTTCTTTTTTACATGATAAAATAGTACAAGAGATTAACAGAGTCACCAACAGTGCTGTTCGATTTCTAGTTTTCATTTTCATTTTGTTTTTGTGGTAGCTGAAGTCAATAAACAAACGATACCCTTGTCAATAGCCTACTGGTTTTGGAATCCTCCCTCTTGATATAAAAGTTGAATTTCGCTCGGAGTAAGTTTTCTATTATATATTCGAATATCATCAATTGATCCATTGAAGTGAGTTTCATGCCAATCACCTGCTGCATTATCATCAATTTCGCGGCCGATTATTAGAAGATCTTCTGCTACGACAAGCGATGATTCATAGAGATCTTCGCCCGCAAACTCATTATCTATATAGAGATAACACTTATCATTTGGGACAAACATAGCGACCAGAAAATGCCATTCACTGTCAGCATATTTCTCACTTGATGCAAGACCTGTAACCCAACTTGCGGGTGCATATGTAAAGCCTATTCCTACTGTCCCAACGATACCACGATTGATATAATCTCCGTGATCCCCAGCCAATTGGATATGTATGCCAACGCTCTGTGTTCCATAGTGCATAATCGCTGGGTAAAAAGTAGTAGGAGTAACAGATTTAAACCAAGCACAAAATGAGACGGTTTGCAGAAGACCAATATTGGCCTGAACATATCTTTCAACTCCCGTGTACCCATCAAATCCGACAGCACTATTTGATTTTCCAAAGCGATCGACAGCTTGTAAAGGATTAAATGGTGTTCCGTGATGACCATTACCGCTCTCGTCGTTTACATTTCCATTGAATGGGTAATAAGCAACCAATCCAGCTGTAGGGATTGCAAGGTTTCCTGCTGTTGTGAAAACCATATCACCGCCATAGGAT
>CALBTS010000481.1 GCA_937968035.1 uncultured Methanomethylovorans sp. | reverse complement strand
TCCCTAAATCATTTTCAAAAACAACGGCTAAGAGCCAAAATATCGATTTGAAGTTCGTGGATCAATATGGTGCATCTATTTTGGTGAATGTTACTCCTAGACTTCCTGAGGAGTACAAAATTACTCCGCATGATCAAACAAAATCTTTTCAGGAAGCGGGCATGAGAACCGTTGCTCCCAATTATACTATTACCAGGTTGGAGAATAGATATGTGGATGGACAGAAAGCTCAAATTGTAGAAAGTATTGGAGGGGTTAATCCTAAGTTGAAGATGATTGAGTGTACGATTTACTACTTAAACAAAGTCTACTTAATAACTGGTACAATTGACAAACAACGGTTTGACAGCTATCGGCAACTTTTCGAGAATGCAATTTACTCAATTGATTTTAAGTAATATGGAAATGAAAAAGTTATTTATGCTTTTACTATTCTTGGTGGCTGCGTCAAGTGTATTTTGTCAAAGGAATAATTTGACCATAGTTAGTCACTCGATGGTAGTCTACCAAAATGATAAATGGTCTGACGAAATTAAGTCAGACGTATTAATTACTATCTATCAAAAAGAAAAGTACGTTATAGTAGACTACATGGATGGTGATCCACCATTAAAGTTTAAGATAGTACGGATAGTCGGGCCTGAAAATACTAAAGATGGAGTTCTAACAAAATTCTGGCTGACCGATAACTTTGTATTAAGTTACTTGTACCGAAAAGACGGTAACCCATACGACACATTTATTAGTCTTGACTGTAATGGAATATTGCCGTCTCATGCCTGTTATTTGGCTGATTCGGAGGATGTTGTCTGGTTTTAAATTTAGTCTGAAAGTATGTCTGATAGTTAAAAAACATTAGAGTACTAATTATATAGTGTACAAATTAAAACAAATCACAATGAAGAAGTTGCAAATTATTCAGATACTGTTCTTTTCGACGATAATTGGATATGGGCAAGTAAGCTTTACAAAAGACTTCAGATTCAATGATGTAGTTGAAGTGTCTATAAATAATCTGATTCGTATCCTTGAAATGCCATCCAGCGAATTTGACAAAAACATGAAATCCAAGGATTATAGCTTGAACGTCGAGGATGATTGTAATAACTATGTGAAGGGCGGCTCTCTCGATGGAACCATACACGCAGTGAGTAAATGCTCGAGGTATCTAGTTACAATCGGCTGGTTTAGCTTAGACAGGGGAAGAACAAACATCAAGGCATTCAAGGATGAAATTGAACAATATTATGCTGGCTATGACCGGGAAATGCAAATGTCATATTATCAGGTAAAACGGAATAATATCATCTACAACTTTTATATCACAGCCGATAACTCATCTGAGAGCGTGTTTTGTAAGAAAATGAACTAATCTTGATAGCGGGATGAGCTACCGTTCTGATAGAAAGGCACCATTGATGCTTTATTACAGAGATAATGTTTACACTAACTTGTTGCAACCATATTGCAACCGGATAAAATAAAAGAGAGTCAGCGTTGTGCTAACTCTCTCATTATCTGTGTGGGGCGTACTGGAATCGAACCAGTGACCTCTTGCCTGTCAAGCAAGCGCTCT
>CALBTS010000480.1 GCA_937968035.1 uncultured Methanomethylovorans sp. | reverse complement strand
ACAGGACTTCAAAATAACTAACCAATAAAAAGCTCCACGAAAATGGAATAAAAAAGATGAAGATGTTCCTTATGCCTTTATCGGCAATATTTGGATCAAAAAATGCATATACCAGAACGGAAATAGACATGACAATAAACAAAAATCCCAGAACCAACAGTTCGGCACCATAATATTCCCGGGCTTTCTGAAAATCATCGTTTAAGACAAGTGCTCTATTCCCAGCCTGAAAAAAACCAAAATTGAAAATCACAACAGCAAGGGCAAAAAAATTCTGTAGAAATTTAAAGTCACCATAAGCCAATGGTCCCAAATACCGGGTGATAATCATACTTGAAATTATTGACAACGGGATACCTATCATATTGACGGTATATAATGACAAGACCTGTCTTAATCGTTGATTGCCTTTGTACTTTTGGATCAAATCTTTGACCATAGAATTTTTAAAATATTGTATCAATTATTGTTACTACTCCACATAAAACCAGTCACACATATATTCCCATTGAGGATCTGTTTGTGTATAATAAGAAATCAATCAAATACTACTTTCTCTTCCCTATTCAGCAAGGTCAGATTGTTTACTTTTTTTCTTTAAGGTGACAGTATTTCAGGTTCCTCTGCACTGCCTATATAAACTGTAAATACTCCCGGATTATTTCCTTGTTGGCCGGTGAATAAAAGTTTATAGTTTTGTTAATTGATAATTAGACTAATGAAGATCTTCCTGTTCTTTTCAGCTTAGTTTTTTGATAAAAAACGTAACATAAATTATCATTCGTCGTTAAAATCCGTATATTAGTCAACTTAAAATATACTTTCGTCAAAGCATCATTTCTATGAAGAACCTCCTCATTCTGTCCTTCCTTGCCTTTAGTATGTCATTAAGTGGAGCCAGGTATTATTTAGCAACTGATGGGAATGATACCAATGGAACAGGTTCCTTAAGTTCGCCTTACTACTCATTGGAGAAAGCATGGGGTTACATTTCAGCAGGAGACACAATATACCTGAGGGGTGGCTTATATAAGTATTCTTCAAGACAAGACTTAAGAGGCAAGGATGGCAAGGCAGGTTATAGAATTAATATCTGGGCATATCCGGGAGAGTTACCCATAATTACAAAAAGTGAGGGATTTGACTTGCCAGGGCAAACTCATTTAATATACATTGATGCAGATTATTTGCATGTTAAGGGTCTTGAAATTTCTTTTTATCAACAACAGCCTGGGATAAAAGCCGCATCAGCTCTATTTTGTCTGACCAGCAATTCAATATTTGAGAATTTAAATTATCACCATAACGCATTGGGAATGTTTATAAGGGAGAACTCATCAAATAACCTGATACTCAATTGCGACTTTCATAACAATTATGATCCTTATGATGACCTGCCTTATAATCACGCAGACGGTTTGGATCTTTCAGATATGCCCGCCGGGACTATAAATACAGTAAAAGGTTGCAGGTTCTATGAGAATTCCGATGACGGGCTGGATCTGTGGAACAACAATGGTAAAGTAATAATTGATAGTTGCTGGGCATGGAATAATGGATATCGGGAAGACGGGATAACCATCGGTGGTGACGGATCCGGATTTAAATTAGGAATGACCTCAACAGCTGATTATACTGGTTACAAAAGAATACTGACGAATAGTATTTCTGCCTCAAACAGGACCCTTGGAATCAGCCAGAATAGCGCTTATTGCAAGATTTTTATATGCAACAACACCTTATACGAAAACAGGAGCTCCGGCATCTATTTCTCCCCAGCATGGGGAGATGCGGCTCATATGATAAAAAATAATATATCCTATAAAAATACCGTTGACGCGGCAATTAAGATTAATAATCCTATTGTTGACCACAATAGCTGGCAGTTATCAAACCCAATTACTGATGAATATTTCATTAGTGTTGATAAATCTCAGCTGGCGAGGCCCAGAAATGTAGATGGCAGTCTTCCTGAGATAGAATTTATGAAACCTAATTCAGACTGCCTTTTAATCGACGCCGGCACAGATGTTGGACTTCCTTATTGGGGAGATGCACCTGACATTGGGGCATTTGAAAAAGTTACCGAGGATTATCACTTAAACCAGTTGCCACTTGTGAGCATAGTATCTCCAACAAAGAACCTTACATATACATCGCCGGCAAATGTGGATATTGACATTATGGCGTCTGATCCGGATGGTTCAATTGTTCTGGTTGAACTTTTTAACGGTCCTGACAAAATTGATCAGCGCACCACATTTCCTTACTCATTTACCATTAAAGAACTGTCTGAAGGAACATATTCCCTGAAGGCTGTTGCAACAGACAATAAAGGTGCTATCACAACATCGGCCATTTATGATTTAAATGTCCTTCC
>CALBTS010000479.1 GCA_937968035.1 uncultured Methanomethylovorans sp. | reverse complement strand
GAATTATGATTGACTTTTCTGTCATAAACAAACACTACTCAGGTGGTTATTGTCTGGAGCATATGGATACTCATGATACATCTTTAGCCCTAATCAAGCTACTGTAAAGCTCAATATAACTATCTGTCATTTTTGCCATTGAGAAATTTGATGATACATATTCCTGAGCATTCTTCTGGATATTCTCAGCACGCTCACTGCCTAGGAGCTTAATAACTTGCCTGAGTTTTTCGATAAGATCAGAATCAGAACCGTCATATTCAAATCCGTTATACCCATCCCTGACAAATTTATCTTTATTAGAGCCACTTGATACAATACAAAGGCATCTGGACAGCATCGCTTCAAATAATGCATTTGGACAACTTTCATAAATGGATGACAAAACAAAGATATTGAACCTCTTATAGTAGTTCTCTATATCTTTTTGCGAATCCATAATTGTCACTTTATCAGCTATTTTATTAGCTTTAACATAAGCATTACTAATCTGCCAACTGCCTTGATCATTATCTCCAATTATGAATGCATGAACTGTGACTTCTTCGCTAAGTTTCTTTACCGCCCTGAGAATTTGAATCTGGTTTTTTAATGGTGTCTGTCTTCCTACGGTTCCAATCACTATTGTATCACTTAAAAACGGGGTCTCTGAGGTTCTGAACTTCTCTGTTTCAATTCCATTATAGATTGTCTGGCAAGATTCGCTTGCACAATTTCCAACTATTTTTTTATACTGCTCCAGAACAAAGTGACTATTTGTTACTGTTACTGACCGTCCATGGAGCAGTTTTTCAACTGACCTCTCGAAAAAGGAAGACTGTTCAAGGCTGTTACGAATTGAATATATTATTCGTCCACTATATTGTACCGGCGCAAGCAATCTTACCCATAAGCCATTGTGAAACAATAGCGTATGAATAAGGTCAAAGTGGTTCTGTGATAAAATCTTCCTCAGAAATATCGCACCTTTAAGGTTCTTTATTAATTTACAACCGCTGTACGCAGGGCAGGAAATTATTTGAACGTTTAAATCATGTATTTCTTTGTAAAATATTTCCTGATTCGCGTATAATATCAAAGTGACCTCAAAACGTGAAGGATTCAGCATTCTGATTAAATTCAGAGTCTGCCGCTCTGCCCCGCCTTGCGGCAAATGCGATAGAACAAAACATATCTTTACTTTTGGCTGAGTCATGTTACGGTTCTGTTCCTGAAATAGTTCTGTTTAATTGTTAATAGTGTCACTTTTGACCCTGTTCCGTCTATTTCATTGCCACTGCATATAGCATTGGGATCAGACGCTTGGAAATGAGCCTCCGGTAACGACCATGATATTGTTCCATTAGTCTTTCCAGGCCTGAGAAGTATGGAAAGGGCAATGCTATATCTATGCCTGCAGTAGATATCCTGGGATGAAATGAAGAAAAGCCAGAGTTTAAAACGATATTTATTATCTCCCTGTACGTCCACTCTTTCAGATGAAATCCCTCAGCAACATCAGAAAAGTACTTTGAAATATCATATGGGCCAGACAAAGCATGAGGAGTCTGAAAAACATACTTACCTCCTGGTTTAAGTATTTTTTGCACAAGCTCAAAATGATTGCGTGTATCCTCCGGGTGCAGGTGTTCAATAAGTTGGAAACTGAAAACAATATCTACGGAATCCGGAGCTATTTCCGGCAGATTATATCCATCATAGATTATAAGTCTAAAATTATCCGGGGTCTGCTCCTTGTGACTTCGCTGATCTGAGATATCCACTGCGAAGACTTCCCGAACGGTTTCAGCAATCTTGTATGCAAACTGACAATCACCCGGCGCAAACTCAAGAAAACCTGTATCCCCCCTTATATGCCTTTTAACCAACGAAAACTTGACTTTGTTCCAATATGTGGATTTCTCTGGAGAATCCCTGCAAGTAAGTCTTGGGTGATCCGGCACTTTCTCAAACAACTCATCATACATTGTAGAGTAAATTTCTTTGCGTGCATCTCGATTTGATACTTTCAACCTGTCTGCAAGTTCCTTTTCAACCAGGTAATGATTCAATATCTGATCATAGGTTCGACCCAGAGGGAGAGGTTGTTTCAAAGCTGTTTTCATGCCCATTGTGTTCCAGTTTAATAATTCCAACCCCAGACTAATTTAAGTTCTATGACTTTGAATAATCCGCTTCACCTTCCCCGGTATGTTTTTTATGCGGCCAGCTTGAAAAAGTAAGTTTTTGGAATGCAAATCCCAGAAATTGTAAATTTTCATTAAAAAGACTCTTCTTCTATAGGGTTTTCGTTTGAGTATCTCTTCCACATCTGAATTTACCCGCATTTCTGCCTGCTTTACACCTGACCTGATATCTGAAATCATCCTGACAACTTCAGCCGGGTGCTCACCATGATAATGTTCGAGCCAGCTCGGCATCCAATAGTGCCTTTCGATGTTAAAGGGATTTGATATTCTGAAATAGTTGTTTTCCGCCCATTCAATGATTTCTGCACAATTATCGGGTTTCTCATCCCTGTAAACCTGGACTTTCTGCCTGACCTGCCAGGGGAAAAGATGAGAGTAGTGATACATATATATGCCCCTCCTTTTCATCCTTCCTCCCTTAACCCAATTCACATGCCTCAGGTCAACGCCCTGCTCATTATGCACTGTTGGAGGTTCGTGAGTTATATATGAATATCCCGGACCCCACTTAAAGATTCTGTGACAGTAGGATCCTCCCCTGAGAAACTTCCAACCCTCAACCCTGTAAATAATATCTCCCCAGAAATTTATGAATGGGAAGGTGACTCCGGTAATTGATGGATCCTTACTCAACATTTTCAGAATTGCTTCAATGTCTGCGGCCGTGTAGAACTCATCTATATCAATCTGCCACAGATAATCTCCTGTAGCCCTTTCTGCATAAGCCCTCGACTGGGGAGTACGGTGTCTGCCCAATTCATCAGTCTTCGGCCAAAATCCATCTCTGGTTATTATCCGGACCTTATCAAGAGGATCTTCTTCAGATTTGAATTTATACAGTACATCAAGCGTTCCGTCCACGGAATGTCCGTCAGGCGTACAGACTGATTTTGCATCTTCATGACCACCTTCCACGACAATTATCTCATGGGCATAAG
>CALBTS010000478.1 GCA_937968035.1 uncultured Methanomethylovorans sp. | reverse complement strand
AATTGCTCTAGTCGGGCAGTAGAACGATCAACTGTTGCGCAAAGAGAGTAAAAATCTGCCGGAGTAACACAGGTCTTTTTCTTATCAACATCAACCTTCATACGGATTGAAGCTACCGGAGTTCGAAATTCGTGAGCAACATCAAGTAAGAATTGTTGCTGGTTCTCAAATTGTTTCTCGAATCTTCCTAAACTTAGCACGATAACAGTATGGAGGTCAGACAGTTCCTGGCTTGGCATGATATCGCCTAGTAACGCAGTATGTGTTTTAGTTCCTGATGAAATGGATTGGGAGAGTTCTTCAATCGGAGTGGATATGAACTTACTCAAAAGAATGGAGAGAAAAAGACCAGTGATTAGCCCACCAACCAATGTCAAACCAATTGTTTTTTGTAACCTGGTTTGTAGCCGGGCGAGCGCTGCAGACTCCATACCCTCTATGTCCAAAGTGATAACTGGGTTGGGTGTTTTCTGTGCTTGTGGGTTTCCTGGTTCAATCGAAGAGGTTGGCTCGATTCTTAATAATTGCACTTCGCGGAATACCGAAGACTGAATTAACTTTGAAAAAGAAATGAACAGGATCGCCCCTAGTATGGTAAAAACAATGATTATCAGCAGGATTAATTGCCAACGTAGAGGATACTTTGACAACAGATTTCGGAAAACAGAGGAAGGTGTATTTACCATTTGAACCTCAACTTGATCATATCGGATAGCGTGTTAAATCCGCGTTAAATAGGGAGCATTTTTTATTCAATTACAAGGGTATAGCCGATGTTAACAGTCGTTACAATCACAGGATTAGTAACTCCAGCTTTTCTAAGTTTGGTTCTCAGGTAACTTATCTGAGTGCGCACAGAATTAGAAAACAGAGCGTCTTGTTCCCCCCAAATATGTAAAATCAGCTCTTCTACAGCAACCGCCCTACCGATATTTTGTGTCAGATACTCCAACAATCGGTACTCTTTGGCAGTTAGTTTGATCTCCGAACCAGCCGCATAAACCAATCGAAGGTTTGTATCGATTGACAGTTGTCCCACCTCCACCAATGGCCTTCTGACGTTGAGGTTCCTTCGCCAAAGTGCTCTGATACGAGCTAATAATTCATCAAAGTGGATTGGTTTGGAAAGATAGTCATCTGCCCCTTGATCTAATCCATCAATCCTTTCAAAGACTTCACCGCGTGCGGACAGTATACAAATCAATACTTTTGGATTTTTACTCCTGAAATTTTCGCAAAGGACCAAACCATCTGTATCCGGTAAGTTTAGGTCTAACAACGCGAGGTCGTATGGATACAAGTCATACAAAAACAAGGCCTCTTCACCATTTAAAGCGATGTCTACAACATAGCCTTCATTTCTCAGCCCTTCAGATAAAGAATCAGAGAAGTCTTCTTCATCATCGACGAGTAAAATCCGCATTATTCTTCTCTACCAAACAAGTCCGACATTAACATATTTTACCAAACAAGCGAAGATTGTTTTTTTACGGTTAATGCAGAATTAATGCCAGCTACTGTAAATTGAGATTATGCAACACTTCACATCAATCAGGTACATCTATGAGACCTATTCATCACAAAGCCGATTTGTAGGGTTTAGTTTTCAAGGGTTTATTAGACAAAGCCTAATCTGGAAATAGAAAGTCATCGAGATCAACTACAGGAAAAGTTCTGCCTTCAACAAAGCAGAGCTTTTTTTCTATTCCCGTTCTCACCCACATTGGCAAATCTTCTTTGAGCGCTGTT
Organism: uncultured Methanomethylovorans sp.; assembly: GCA_937968035.1. Taxonomy (GTDB): domain Archaea; phylum Halobacteriota; class Methanosarcinia; order Methanosarcinales; family Methanosarcinaceae; genus Methanomethylovorans. Next base: position 2,466 of record CALBTS010000478.1, on the reverse strand, counting down.
TTAAGAAGCGAAAGGAGATGACATGATCCCTGGAACATTTGAAATAGGTGTCTGTTACGCGTTCGATTCTTATTGCAAACGGACATTAAAGAACGAAGCAATCAATGCTCACAAAGCAATGAACAGACGAAAAAATAGAATTCTCAATTTTTCAGATCTAGCTCTTGATGAAGAGTATCTGTTCATCAATCCTGACCCTATGGATGTCTTGTCCGAATATCGAATTAATGGATTATGGATAACCAATGAGCTTTTAAAAGCTGTAATCCAAAACCTACCGGAACCTTTAAAGCAGATCATCAACTTGTATTATTTTGATGGTCTTAATGATCGAAAAATAAGCGAGATAACACAGATACCAAGAAGTACGATTCAGAACTGGCGGACTTCTGCTTTAGAAAGAATTAAGCATGACTTGGAGAAAATCGCTAATGTCTGTCCAGAAATTTGAAAACGACCCTATACCAACAAACAGATTGATTCCATACGCAGTGATTATCTGTGCAGTTCAGGGTGATCCAATAGCCATGGATCAAGTTATCAGCCATTACAACCCTTACATCACCTACTTATCCAGACGTAATGTCAGAGACGAAGGAGGCTTAATTATTAAGATGCCGAATCCCGAAATTGAGGCTCAGCTTACTTCTCGTTTAGTCCGGGCTGTTGTTCGTTTCAAAATCATCAGCAGATCGAGTCAAGTTAAGTGAACCCAAAAATAGATAGACCTGAACCAATGGGGGCTGGCGCTCTTCTTAGATATAGTTTGCAATTAGCAATGCTTAGCCGTCTCCTTAGCAATCAATTGATCACAAGATCTGAGTATAAAGAAGTTCGAAGCAAGTTGATGGAAAAGTACAATGTCATTTCTGAATTATCGATTCAACCTATACCTCTTAATGGTGTACAATCTACTATGGTTGATACACATAATGAGGTGAGGGAAAATGAAACCAGTTGAAGTTATTAAGGGACAAGGGTTGGTTGCTCGTCGAGGGCATGGCCAGGAAATTGACCGGTTGCGCGTGGCAGCCTATTGTCGTGTCAGCACGGACAGTGAGGACCAGCTAAGCAGCTACAAATCCCAAGTACAGCATTACACGGAGTTTATTAAATCCAAAAGCGAATGGGTATTCTCTGGTATCTATGCTGATGAGGCAATCACAGGAACACAAATCAAAAATCGGGAGGATTTTCAACGACTAGTCAACGATTGTATGAATGGAGAGATAGACCTGGTTATCACCAAGTCTATCTCGCGGTTTGCCAGAAACACGCTGGACACCTTGCGCTATGTTCGTATGCTGAAAGAGAAGAATGTCGCTGTCTTCTTTGAAGAGGAGAATATCAATACTCTTACCATGGATGGTGAGTTGCTGTTGGTCATTTTGAGCTCCGTTGCACAACAGGAAGTTGAAAATATTTCCGCTAACGTTAAAAAAGGGCTCCGTATGAAAATGCAGCGGGGTGAGATTGTCGGCTTCCAGGGTTGCCTGGGATATGACTATCATCCGGAGGATAAATCCCTAACAGTCAATCAGGAAGAAGCTAAAATCGTCCGATATATCTTTCAGCGGTATATCGAAGGGGCAGGCTGTACAATTCTTGGAAATGAGCTGCAAAACCTGGGCTACAAAACCAAAAACGGTCATGCCAAATGGCCCGCATCCACCGTAATTAACATCATCAAAAATGAAAAGTATAAGGGGGATCTCCTCCTCGGAAAAACCTTCACAGTAGATCCAATATCCAAACGACGTCTGGAGAATTTCGGGGAGCAGGACAAGTACTACATTAAAGACCATCACGAGCCAATTGTTTCGGAGGAGGTATTTGCAAAAGCTCAGGAAATCCTCGCAAGACGAGGTTATCCCAGACGACTAAATCCGGAAGGGAAGCGTGAGAAATACAGTCGTAAATACGCATTTAGCAGCTTGTTACAGTGTGGCTTTTGTAATAATAATCTAAACAGACGCAGTTGGCATGAAGGTGCAAGACATACGAAAATTATCTGGCAATGCACTTCGGCTACCAAAAGAGGCAAGAGGTTTTGCCCAGAGAGCAAAGGAATTGAGGAAAGCATTATTGAGGATGCGTTCCTTGAAGCCTACAAGCTTCTTTGTGGAAACGATAAAGCGCTTATTGATGAATTCCTAACACTGACCGAAGAGACGCTTACTGAAGAAAATGTGGAAAAAACCATCAAAAGAATTGAAAAGGAATTGTTTACCACTGATCACAAGAAGAGCAAACTCATTGATTTACGGCTTGAAGGAACAATCGACGAGGAGTCTTTCTCCAGGAAGTTATTTGAAATTGACAGTAATCTCGACGCCCTGAATTCAACACTAAACGATTTATCCGCAACCAAAGACCAACAGGACGACCTTCGATCACGGATACAGAGTTTTAGGTCAACGAGATCGGAAGAGCGTCGTGTAGGGAAAGAGTGTAGATCTCGGTGGT
>CALBTS010000477.1 GCA_937968035.1 uncultured Methanomethylovorans sp. | reverse complement strand
TAATTTCCGTGCTATTTGTGATGTATGAGTTCAAAGAATCCAGCAAACTTGCTGCAGCTTATGGGCTAACAGTCACCGGAAGCATGGCGATCACAGGTATTATGATGACTATGATATTTAGTCTGAGAAAAGACTGGACAAAAGCAACTGTTTCGTTCCTTGTAACAGTTGTTGACCTGGTATTCCTTGTATCCAACATGTATAAGATCCCCCATGGGGGCATCTGGTCCATTACCATAGCATCTCTTATATTCAGTATGATAATGATATATACATCAGGCCAAAAGAGGCTGTATCAGTCCCTAAGACCTATGAAACTGGATGATTTCCTGCAGATATATAAACAAAGGTATCAAAATGCAAATAGAATAAAAGGTACAGCTCTTTTTTTTGCACGGAATGTCAATGTGATCCCACAATACATCCCACATACGATGTTCGGGAATGATATTGTCTATGAAGATAACATTATAATTTCTATTGCTTCACTTGAAGAACCCTTCGGCGTTAAAAGCTCTTTCAAAGAAGAACTAGCACCGGGATTAAGGACATTCGATATCGAGATGGGTTATATGGAAGTTGTGGATGTTGCAAAAATTCTAGAAAATGCAGGAATTAGAGAGAAAACTATATTCTATGGAGTAGAGGATATTATTACCAATAACCCTGTCTGGAAGGTATTCTCCATGATCAAGAAGCTTACCCCTTCATTTGTTCAATACTACAAGCTGCCGCCAGAAAAACTTCATGGAGTGATAACAAGATTTGAGATGTAAAGGGGTATCATAAGCCTCAAAATGAGGCTTAAGAAAGTTTTGATAACAGGTACCCTTTGAACGTTTCGTAGTCCGCATCCAGGAAATCCATGTGCTCTTTCTTTGCTTCTATTTCTTTAAGGCTGCTGGGCAACTCAGGATCAATACCTGTCACTGATTTCACTTCTGCTGGGAATTTTGCAGGATGCGCAGTTTCCAGTGTCACTGCAATTGTTTTATCCCCGGTCTTTTTCCTGTAATCGGACAGGCCTTTTATTCCCACAGCCCCGTGAGACTCAATAAGAATACTATAACTGTCCAGAATATATCTCATCGTGGTCTTTGTTTCTTCATCGGTAACAGAACTGGAATAAATGTCATTTCTTAGCTTTTCCATATCCGGCATCTTGTTGACATTGCCCTGCTCATCCATCTGACCACCATAAACTGCAATAAGCCTCGCCAGATTGCTCGGATGACCTACGTTCATAGCATTTGAAAGGCAATTAAGGGATGGAACTATCTTATGATATTCACCACTGATGAGGAAGGATGGGACTTCATCGTTCTCGTTCACAGAAGCGATGATCTTCTTTACAGGAAGACCCATTGTCTTTGCCAGCACACAGCCCATCATATTCCCGAAATTGCCGGAAGGTATTGAGAAGATGATCTCTCCGGGATAGTTACAAAGATTCGCATACGCGTAAATATAGTACAGGGACTGGGGAATAAGTCGGCCAATATTAATAGAGTTCGCAGAAGACAGGTTAAGATGCCTGAGCTGCTCGTCTGAAAATGCCTGCTTTACCATAGCCTGACAATCATCGAACTTACCATCTATGGCTATTGCAGTTATGTTCTTCTGGAGGGTGGTCATCTGCTTCCGCTGACGGTCGGAAACCTCATTACGCGGGAAAAGCACGACGACCCTTACATTATCAAGCCCATAGAAAGCATGAGCAACAGCGCTTCCCGTATCCCCTGAAGTAGCGGTAAGAATGGTTATTTCCCTGTTCTCTCTTTTGAGATAGTATTGCATCAATCTTGCCATCAGACGTGCTGCGAAATCCTTGAAGGAAGCAGTGGGCCCGCGGTCCAGACGCATGATATAGGTGTTTTCGTTCAGTTTTTCAAGGGGTACATCATAGTCATAAGCATCGTAAGTTATCCCTTTAAGGGAAGCCTCATCGATCTCCCCTTCCAGAACCTTGCGCAATACACGGAAAGCAACCTCTGGATATGGTTTGTCTTTCATGGACACAAGATCATCCCCTGACAAAAGGGGAAGAGATCTTGGCAGGTATAGACCTTTGTCAGGAGCCTGGCCTTCAATAAGAGCAGTTTCAAAGGACACTTCTGCTGCCTGGAGATTAGTGCTGTAGAGTTTCATACTGATCAGTGATTAGTTGATATTGGTAGTATAAGCTTTCTGAATGATCAGTACTTATGATTTACTTTTGGGTTAAGAATGTTACTGTCACAATCCACCTAAATGTTCAAAGGGATTAAAGCCGGTTAACTTACCCTTCCTTATGTTTCTGTTTTCTGCAATATGACCGCTTCAAAAATAGTTTAATATGAAAAAGTAAATATATTTTTTATTTAATATGGATAGTATACTGTGTCCTTCAAAATAATGGATGTGAGGCAATTAAAAAAAAGATCGTTTTCATTTTACTTTTGAACATAGCTTTATTCTCTGCAACTGCAGGAATGGTCACATATGCAGATAACGATACAGAAGATCAAAATGCTGGCGTAAATATAACAGGACCAGATACGACCCATATTAAATCCAGTTTCGTTAATATCCAGTACGAACGATCTGAGAAAGATCAAAAAAGGCATTCCTGGGACCAGGCAGATCTAATGCTGAAAACAGGTATAATACAAACAACATCTACCCCCGGATCACGGACAAATTCCATGAATGGTCATAGTACTTCATCTATCGAACCGGTGACAGGATGTCCTGAAGAATATAACTATTACATAGTCCAATTCAATGATACTGTCCAGGAGATGTGGAAACAGGATATATCCAAGGTAGGTGGAGAACTCTTTGATTACGTACCCAATAACGCATTTATCTTCAGAATGAATGGATCAACTGTATCCACAGTTTCAAAACTTGAGCAAGTACGATGGATAGGTGAGTATTTCCCGGAATACAAAATAGACCCAGCTCTTCAAGCAAAGATGGAAGAGAACGTTTCCGTGGAGCTCATGATCTCCTTATTTGAGCCTGTGAACGAAGGAAACATTAAAGAAAAAGTAACATGGGAGATAATATCTCTTGGAGGAGCAATTCTGGATGGATCCAGTGATGACAGGATACATCTCAATATCGAAATCTCAAAGATACCAGCTCTTTCCATTATAAGAGATGTGAAGTGGATAGAAGGATACGAGCCACTGATCGTATTCAATGATGTGGCCCGGGGGATCGTCAATGCCACTTATGTCAATGAAAACTACAACCTCACAGGAAATGGACAAATATTAGCGATTGCTGATACCGGTCTTGACACCGGGGTCAATAATGCATCAATGACTTCTGATCTTTATGGACGCATATTAGATATCCAGTTCATAGGAGGTGATGGACCTCAGGATAGGAACGGACATGGAACCCACGTGACCGGTTCTGCAGTGGGCAATGGGTCATTATCCGATGGACAATACAAAGGTGTTGCACCTGAAGCACAATTAGTATTCCAGTCAATTGGTTATGAAAACGGAACTGTGGTCGTACCTGCTAATTTAAGCGTTCTTTTCGAATATGCCTATGAACTTGGAGCTCGTATCCATTCGAATAGCTGGGGTGGCAGTGGTAATGGCTCATACATGACCTCTTCTAAAGATGTAGACCAATTCATGTGGACACATCCTGATATGTTGATCGTCTTTGCAGCAGGCAACAGCGGAACAGACAGTGACCATGATGGTATAATTGATAATGATTCTATTTCATATCCAGGTACTGCAAAGAACTGCCTTACTGTTGGTGCATCTGAAAATAACAGAGGTCAGATAGTGTATACGTGGGGAGATTTTTGGTACTCCGACTATCCGGTGGTACCAATAAATAATGACTACATAGCCAATGACCCGAGAGGTGTTGCAGCATTCAGTAGCAGGGGGCCAACGGATGACGGACGTATTAAACCAGACATTGTTGCACCGGGTACCTTTATTATATCCACAAGATCCAGTGTATCTGATACTGTGGGATGGGGGGTAGTGAACGAAGACTATATTTACATGGGTGGCACCAGCATGGCTACCCCTATTGCAGCTGGCGGTCTTGCGCTTATAAGACAGAACTATGTGGACAATCTGAATGTGACACCTTCTGCGGCTCTGTTGAAAGCTACGGTCATAAATGGTGCCAGTGACATGCAACCTGGCCAATATGGCAATGATGTTACAGCACAACCGGACTATAATCAGGGATGGGGATTGCTTGATCTGAGAGCTTCCTTGTACCCGGATGGCATATCCATACATTTTGCAGATAATATGGAACTCTCCACAGGAGATGCCGTTGAGAAAAACTATTATGTCAGCAGCAGTTCCAAACCCTTGAAGATCACACTTGTATGGACCGATCATTACGGTACAGAGCTTGCACAAAAAGAGCTTGTGAACGACCTTACACTTCTTGTAGTGCAGCCTGATGGCACCGAAGTTGTAGTAAATGACACAATTAACAACGTGGAACAAGTGCTCTTTGAAGAGCCGGAAGCAGGCTGGTACACCGTAAAAGTGGCCGGCGAGTCGGTCCCAATGGGACCACAGCCCTGCGCTATAGTTGTCAGCGGCGCAGCGGATGCAATAGATTCCCTCAGTTTCACACCAGAGCAGACGACTTACTACACTGGAAGCCGCACAACATTCGAAGCTGAAGCATTTGATGAGAACAACAATTCTATTAGCACTTCGTTCCGATGGGAAAGCAGCAACCCTACCGTTGCAACGATCGATAGTTCTACCGGATATTTCAGAGCTCTTGACCAAGGAGTTACCAATATCACAGTATATGCCGGAACTTTGTCATCAACAGTAACTATAACTGTGGAAAGATCTACATCTTCCAGCTCATCATCAGGTGGTGGGGGTGGTGGCGGAGGGGGAGGAGGTACCAGTGGTGAAAGCCTTGCAAATATAATTGTAAAGGACCCTGAAACTGTATTCATCAGCAAGGACACGAACATAAAATATGAGTTCACTGAAGAAAAGAACAGTATAGGATATGTGGAGTTCACAGCTTTGAAGAACTCCGGAAAAATAACAGCTGTTGTAGAGGCACTCAATGGCAGATCATCCTTTACCAGAAGTGACGCACCTGGTAAGGTTTACCAGAATGTGAACATCTGGGTGGGAAAAACTGGTTTTGCCACAGAAAGTAATATCGCGGATCCTGTGATCGGATTTAAGGTATTACGATCATGGATGGCTAATAATGATGTTGAAAAAACATCTATCAGACTTTACAGGTACAGTTCTGATGTCTGGAATGAACTGCCTACAAGGATCATGGATGAAGATGAACGGTATGTGTACTACGAATCGGAAACACCTGGATTTTCACCTTTTGCCATCAGTGCAGAAGAGAAAACAACTGAATTTCTGACACAGACATCAGGCGCAGAAAATGATACATCAGATAATGGAACAAAGCTTCTGGGTCAGATAATTAGATCAAATAACAATGATAGCGAAAGAGATTCACTTGAAGATCAGGACAAATCGTCTGGAGATAAATTTGGATATCTTTCAAAATTTACAATAGCTTCCATAATATTAGTCATATCTGGGATGGTTTATCGATACTACAAAAAGAGAAAGTGAATAGACACAACACACGATAGAAGATGTGCATACGGAACCTGATCACTGGATTCCATAGTGGTGATCAGTATTCATTTTTACAAAAAGATTCAATTACTTTATATATCACACACGGTATATTCACTACATCTGATCTTGTTCTGGTGATATTCATAATTGAACTTATCAAGGCACTTCTCCTGGGATTTACAGTCGGCATATCTGCTGCATTGATACCCGGACCTATGATGTTCGCAACCATTGGAATATCCCTGAAAAAGGGCTGGAAAACAGGCTTATATGTATTCAGTGGTCATGCTCTTGCAGAACTTGGCATATTCCTGCTTATCCTGTTAGGAGCAGTATCCATCATCGGTGAGAGCATGATGTCATACATAGCTATAATGGGCGGTATGGTGATGCTTCTGTTTGGAGTGGTGCTGATTAAAAGCGCGAAAGAAACAGGTACAACGGAGTTTGCTTCTTTGGCCTCTAAACTGGACCTGACATCAGGTCCTGTATCTGCAGGAATACTTACTTCTGTATTGAACCCTACTTTCGTTATTTGGTGGATAACAGCCGGTAGTGCCATTATCCTGCAGGAATATACGGCAGGAATGCTTGCTGTCATCGCTTTTATCGCAGGCCACTGGATCGCAGACCTTGGGTTCCTTGTAGCTGTATCTTCATCCTTCTCCAGAGGCAAGGAACTTATTTCTTCACGCACCCATAAAAGAGTGCTCTATATTTGCGGAGGGTTCATGACAATTTTCGGTTTCTGGTTCCTGCTGAACTATAATGGTTTTTCTGCGATGATATGACTTAGCTGTAACACAGCATAAACATTAATTCATCCGGCACCTTATTTTTACAGGATGACTATGATAGATAAACAAAAGCCCCCTGAGCACTACCAGAATATTGCAGGAGCGCTTCTGTTCGTAGCAGGAGTGGTGATATTCTTAGGAATAATCACTGCTGAGACATTGTACCCCGGCTATAATACTGCACAGAACATGATCAGTGACCTGGGTGCTACTGAACCACCTAACAGCATTATAATCCAGCCTTCTGCGACAATATTCAATGTCAGTATGATGGTTTGCGGTCTTTGCAT
>CALBTS010000476.1 GCA_937968035.1 uncultured Methanomethylovorans sp. | reverse complement strand
TTTCAAATATCTTCGGTTTCAGGCTCTTCAATCGGTTCTGTTATTGGAGGTCTTTATGCCATGGGAAAATTACATGAATATACCCATTGGGTAAGCTCCTTTAACAAAAGGGATGTCTGGGGCTTTATGGATTTTACGCTTGCCTCTAATGGCTTGCTGAAGGGCGAACGCGTTTTTGACAAAATGAAGACTTTTATCCCCGATATGAATATTGAAGATATGCCCATCGCCTTTGCTGCCGTTGCTACTGATATACTCCATGAAAAAGAAGTGGTTTTTACAAAAGGAAGTTTTTATGAAGCAATCCGGGCATCCGTTGCAATCCCGGCAGTTTTTACGCCGGTAAAATACACTGATACCATTCTTGTTGACGGTGGCGTTCTGAATCCAATTCCCATTGAACATGTACTCCGAAAAAATGGTGATATACTGATAGTAGTGAATCTATATAGTGAGAAAAAGGTTGATATTCCAAAAGAAAAAAATACTGACAATGGATATTTAAACAGGTTGATAAACCCCTTATTAACCTTAATTTCAACGGGAGACAAGAGCAGCAAAGGATATTACTCCCTTTTAAGCAGTACGACATCGGCAATGATACATAGAATTGCAAAAATGAGTATTGAAAAACACAAACCTGATTTGGTAATTAACATCCCGCACGATTCTGCCAACACTTTTGATTTTTACAGAGCAAAGGAACTCATTGAGTTAGGAGAAAATGCAACAAAAAAAGCACTACAAAAAACTAAAGCATTTTGAATTAATATAATTTGATTATCCGCTAATGTTCCTAAAGTACTATATTTGTACAAAATTTATTGAAAATGAATTGTATAGATTTTGTAAAGCAGCATTCTGATGAGAAAAGTTGCATTCAACATTTCAGGAGAATTAAGGAGGAGAAAGGCATTGTTTGTGCACGATGCGGACATACTTCTCACTATTGGAACAAGGCTCATAAGTCTCACGATTGCAAGAAGTGTGGCTACAGAACCACGTTGCGAAGCGGAACGGTAATGGAGTCCTCCAAGTTGCCTTACCAGTACTGGCTCTACACGATTTACCTCATGTCTATGACCAAGAAAGGCATATCTGCCGCTGAGGTGCAGCGCCAGTTGGGCCATAAACGCTATGAGCCGATTTGGACGATGATGCATAAAATTAGGGCCATCATGGGGCTAAGGGATGACAAGTACGAAATGGACGGCGTTGTGGAGCTGGACAACGCTTTCTTCAAAACGCACAACGATGAATCTTCCGATGAGCCCACAAAGCGAGGTCGTGGTAGCCAAGAGCAAAGTTCAGTGCTGGTTATGGCTAAGGTTGACCCGAAGCCAGGGCGACCGAGAAAACACAAAAAACCATCCGCCTTTCGGTACGTTAAGATGATTGTTATTCCCAACTCATCGTCCAGCACCATGAATGATACCTTGTCAACATATGCAAAGCCAGAGGTTGTAATCAAAAGCGATGGATGGCGAGGTTTCAATAAGATTAAGAAGGTAAGCGCAAAGCACATAAAAAAGATAGTCCCACCGAAAGAGGCCTCCAAGGCCCTACCGTGGGTTCATACCATGATAAGTAACGCTAAGCGAAACCTTCTTGGAATAAACCACCATACAAAAGACGAATATTTACAAAATTACTTGAATGAATTTTGTTACAAAACAAATAGACGATATTTTGGAGTGAATCTATTTGATAGACTACTAGTTGCAGCTGTCGAAGATACTTGGTATGGAAAACTTAGGTACAATTACGGATAATCATATTATGATTTAATGCTTAAAACCTTTAAAAGACAGGTAAAGAAAGGGCTTAAATTATGAGAAAAATTTCAGCAATAAATTATGTTGCTTATCCTATGGAAAAGAATAACGTGTGTATCGAATCTTGAACAGTCAAGAGTTTCGTATTTCAATTATAACAATCTTATAATCAATAACTAATATGACGAGCAGTAAAAAACCCGAAGTAAGAATACAAACATCCATTTTAAATAGCAAGGAGAAGAAAGCGTTAGTTTGGATGGCACTAAGAATACCTCGAAAAATTAATTCTGACCATTTAACAGTTTTAGGATTTATTGGTGCCTTAATATCAAGTGCGGGCTATATACTTTCCAACCTGGAAAGCTATTTTCTTTGGTTAGCCTCTTTTGGTTTGTTAGTGAACTGGTTTGGCGACAGCCTTGATGGAACACTGGCCCGTGTAAGGAATGCTCAACGTCCGATATACGGATTTTTCATCGACCACAGTATTGATGGTTTAACTGTTTTCGCCATTTGTGTGGGTGCAGGGCTTTCTCCATACATAAGCTTTGCAGTAGCCATGCTTATTCTTGCAGGGTATTTGCTCTTATCAGTTTTAACATACATCAATACCTACCTTAAGGGGGAATTCAAGATCACTTACAATAAACTAGGCCCCACCGAATTTCGTTTAATTGTTATCCTTATAAACACACTCTTTATATATTATCCAACAGGAACCCAGAACTTTGTAATTGATGGCGTTGCTTTAAGCCTGTTTGATGTGATCGGCATTGTTATTGCTTTTATTCTTTTCTTTATTTACCTGGTTAACTTTTTTATTGATAAGAATAAATATGCGAATATCGACCCTCCCAAATACTAAAGCATAATTTATGGCAAAAATATATATAAAATTCGTTGCAAGCCGTCTTATTGGCACATTGGTCGATACCACGGTTCTATGGTGTCTCTCATCTTTCATTTTTTCTACATATTTTGGACATTACCTGGTGGCACCATCTATTTCGTTTGAGATCGCGGTATTTTCAAATTTTTTATTGTCCTACTACTGGATATGGCACAAACGAATATCAACAAAAAACAAAAAGACTTTTATAACCCGCTTTGCCATTTTCAACATTTCCTGTGTTTTGGGATTTATTGTTAAAATGACATTTCTGCTGCTATTCGAGAAACTATTTGGTTGGCATGTAGTATTCTGCAATCTTGCGGCATTGGTAATATCCGGCATTGTGAATTTTGTGCTTGCCGAGTTTGTAGTGTTCAAAAAACGCCCATCTATAATTGAACCTGTAAACGAAATGGAATCATTGAAAAACATAAACTAATAATATTAATCCGATGAAAATACTTTCTGAAAAATGCAAACAGTATGATATCCCTCAGCAGGCTATGGCTGCTGGTATTTATCCCTACTTTAGGGCAATCGAATCCGGGCAGGATACTGAAGTAACCATTAACGGGAAGAAGGTTTTGATGTTTGGTTCTAACAGCTATCTGGGCCTGTCAAATCATCCTAAGATTAAAGAGGCCGCAATAAAAGCTATCGAAAAATATGGTACCAGCTGCTCGGGTTCCCGCTTCCTTAACGGGACACTCGATATTCACCTAGAGTTGGAAGAGAAGCTGGCCAAACTGGTTGGCAAGGACGAAGCTGTTTGCTTTAGCACAGGTTTTCAAGCTAATCTTGGAACAATTTCAGCTCTCTGTGGCCGCAACGAATACCTTTTACTCGATTCTCAGGATCATGCTTCCATCATCGAGGGAAGTAGGTTGTCTTTTGCCAGAATACTTAAGTTTGCCCACAACGATATGTCCTCGCTCGAATCGAAACTGATGCTTTGTGAACCAGACAAAAATAAACTGATTGTTGTTGATGGCATATTTTCTATGGAAGGGGATATTGTTAATTTACCGGAAATTGTGCGATTGAAAGAAAAATATAATGCGAGCTTAATGGTTGATGATGCACATGCAATTGGGGTAATTGGCCAAAATGGCAGAGGTACATCCTCCCATTTTAATCTGACCCAGGATGTAGATTTAATCATGGGTACTTTTTCAAAATCGTTAGCCTCAGTAGGCGGGTTTATTGCCGGCGACAAGGAGGTAATTAACTTTTTAAAGCATAATGCACGTGCATTAATTTTTAGCGCAAGCATGCCCCCAGCTTCCGTTGCAAGCGTTAGTGCTGCCATTGATATTATGCTTAATGAACCTGAACGAATGAAACATCTTTGGAATTTAACCAAATACGCACAGCAGGCTTTCATTAGTGCCAATATTGATACAGGTAAAAGCAAAACTCCGATTATCCCGTTATATGTCAGGGATGATATGAAAGTTTTGAAGTTGGCACGCATACTACTTGATGAGGGTATTTTCGTAAATCCTGTTGTTTCTCCTGCGGTTTCGAAGGAGGATGCACTGATACGTTTCTCCCTTATGGCTACACACTCTTACGAACAACTTGATGAAGCTATAGAAAAAATAAACAGGGCTTTTAAAGAGCTCAATGTAGCACCCTGTTTTCAAAGCATAGAATAATAATAATGCTAACAATACTACAATCATGAAAGTAGTTTTAATAACGGGTATTTCATCCGGTTTTGGTTTTACCATTGCTCAACTGCTTGCAAAAGGCAATTACAGGGTTTATGGGACTGTGCGTAAGGAGATTGACTTAATACCTAATGTCAACTACCTTTTCATGGATGTGGTTTCAGATGAATCCGTTAAACAGGCAATCGAAGAGGTGCATCAGAAGGAAGGACGCATTGATGTGCTGATAAATAATGCCGGTGTAGGGATTGCTGCTCCTCTTGAATTTACCAAAATTACTGATATTCAACACCTGATGGATGTTAATTTTCTTGGAGCCGTGAGAGTTACCCAAGCGGTATTGCCAATTATGCGCAAGCAGTCAGGCGGTCTAATTATATCTATCAGCTCCATAGGCGGTTTGATAGGCTTACCCTATCAGGGAATTTATTCAGCCGGCAAGTTCGCCCTCGAAGGCTTTTGCCAGGCTTTATATCACGAGGTCAAACAATTCAATATTAAAGTTCTAATAATTAACCCTGGTGATTTTGCTACGCAATTTACAGCAAACAGGTTATGTGCTGAAAAGGACGATTCGATAGCTGTTTATCCAAATTTTGGCAAAACGCTATCTCAAATAGAACAAGATGAAAAGAACGGTTTACACCCGGATGAATTAGCCAAAAGAATTGAAAGACTTATTCGTAAGAAGAATGCACCTGTAAGGCTTGTCATAGCCTCACCTCTGCAAAAATTTTCAGTGTTCCTGAAAAGAATACTACCTGAAAAACTGTTTTATCGGATAATTAGTAAATACTACCTTTAAAATTAAGGTGTTAGATATTAGTGTAAAAGACATTATATGAAAATTACAATCAAAGAGATTACAAGCAAAAACGACTTGAAAAAGTTTATCAAATTCCCCAACAAACTGTATGAGGATAATAAATTTTATGTGCCTCCCCTAATCTCGGCGGAGCTGGAAACCTTATCAAAAGATAAAAACCCTGCTTTTGACTTTTGTGAAGCAAAATACTGGTTGGCCTACAATGAGGACAATACAATAGTTGGGCGTATAGCAGGAATCATAAACCATAAGTACAACAAAAAGGTTGGCAAGCAACTGGTTCGCTTTGGTTGGCTTGATTTTATTGAGGATATTGATGTTTTAAAAGCCCTGATTCAGGCAGTTGTAAAGTTTGCCAACGAAAAAGGAGCCGTTGGCATTCATGGCCCTCTCGGGTTTTCCGATTTTGATGCTTCAGGTATTCTTATCGAAGGTTTTGACGAAATCCCAACAGCCTACGGCAAATATAACTATCCTTATTATTCTCAGATGATTGAACAATTAGGTTTTGAGAAGGAAGTTGATTGGGTTGAATTTAGGGTAACTGTCCCTGACGAAATTCCGGTAAGATATAGCCAGATAACAGGGTCGATTGCCGAGAAGTATAAATTGCAAAGTGTAAAATTAAAATCAAAGAAAGAGATCCTAAAATATGCAGACGGAATCTTCCAACTCCTAAATAAAGAATATGAAAGTATACATGGCTTTTCTGAGCTTACCCCCAACCAAATAGATGCTCTGAAAAAACAATTTATCCCGTTGCTGAGATTAAAATTTGTTTCAGTAGTAGTTAATGCTGAAAACAAAGTTGTTGGTTTTGGCATATGCCTGCCTTCTCTTTCAAGAGCCTTGCAGCAGGCTAAAGGAAATTTATTTCCTTTTGGTTTTTTACATATTCAAAAGGCTCTACGTGTAAATGAAACAATCGACTCCTTACTTATTGCAATTCATAGCGACTATCGAAAAAAAGGGGTTAACTCAATGATATTTAACGATGTAGGAAACTCGATTGTTTCAGGAGGGATAAAATATATAGAAACCACACGTGAGCTGGAACACAATTTATCCACACAAAACCTTTGGACTAAATTCGAAATGCGAAACCACAAAAGAGCAAGATGTTATTTTAAAAAGATATAACAATGAGTAAAATTTCGGCCATAATTTGTGCGTACAACGAGGAGAAAACAATCAAGGAAGTAGTAACAACCGTGTGTAAATACTTTTTTGACGAGGTAATTGTTGTAAGCGATGGTTCAACAGATGGTACGGCCAAAATTTTAGGTGAACTTCAGTTTTTGCCATCACTTAAGTATATTGCACCTCCCGAGAATAAAGGTAAAGGGTATGCAATGGCAACCGGGATAGAAAATTCAACAGGAGAAATTATTGCTTTCATTGATGCCGATTTGTCTAACTTAAAAGAGGAGCATTTTGAACAACTATTCACTCCTGTTTTCAGTAATGAGGCCGATATGGTTTTAGGGCAGGCAACAGAGACCCTGATAAACTATAAATTCAACCCGTTCAAATCGTTTAC
>CALBTS010000475.1 GCA_937968035.1 uncultured Methanomethylovorans sp. | reverse complement strand
CTTTTTCCCTACACGACGCTCTTCCGATCTAATTTTATACAACTGAATCGCTCCGATCCATTTTTTACCTAATAATAAATTAATCAATGGCTCAGCAGTTAGGAATAAAATACCCAGAAGTCCAAAGGTTACAAATGAGGTCAATACCTGTCCTTTAGCGCCCATTCTTATCAATTCAGCTTTATTGTCTTGTAACTGAGCCATTGAAGGATAAATGACTGAGCTTATACTCTCTGAAGAGTACTTAATTACAAATCTGTTTAATGAATTTGCTCTCGAATAAAGCCCCAAATCAACAGGTGAAAATACCTTTGCTATAATCAAAGTAGAGGTGCTGTCGTATAAAGTATTTACTACATTATTTAAAAACATATGAAAGCCGAAGGACCACAAATCCCTCAATGCTTGAATCTTAAATTTTAAAATCGGTCTCCAGGAATTTGCGTACCAAATGTATATTGACATAATCAAAGATCCCGACAATGTTTGAACAACTAAACTCCATACGCCAAATCCACTATAAGCTAAGGTAATGCCAATCAGTCCGCTTGTAACGGTTGTTATTATTCTTGCTTTGGCCAGGACATAAAATCTCAGCTCACGGGTCAGAATTGCATTCTGAACAATTGTAAACCCTGATAGAATCAAGTTTAAGGAAAGAATCCTAATAATATTAATAAGCTGAGGTTCTTTAAAAAATCTAGCAATAAGCGGGGCGGTAAGAACAAAAAAGACTGATAGAAAAATCGCAACAATAATATTGAAGTAAAAGGATGAAGAATAATGATTCTCATCTGGCGCTTTTCGTTGAACTAATGCACTTCCTAATCCAAAGCTAGTGAAAATGCCAGAGATGGAAATAAAGACCATTGCCATACCAATCAGCCCATACTCTTTTGGGGATAGAATTCTAGCTAAAATGATACCTATTACAAAACTAACTGCCTGATTCCCTAATCGTCCAGAAAAATCCCAGGCAAATGATTTTACAAGTTTACCTGCCACCTGCAAGAAATTGGTTTGCTTTCAACAGATCATCGGGTGTGTCAACACTTATTGTCTCCTCAGGGATTATTACACATTTAATCCTGTACGCGTTCGCCAGCCACCTCAGCTGCTCAAGACTCTCTGCAAGTTCCGAAGGTGATTGAGGCAACTTCGTGATCTGCAGCAGTGTTTCGTACCGGTATCCGTATATGCCGATATGCTTGTAGTTACTTGCCAGCCACCCTTCCTGCGAACCATGACTGCCGGGGTCTTTCACTATGGGAGCTCTGCTGAAATTGTAAGCCCATCCATCATTCTCAACCAGTACCTTCACCTTGTGAGGCACCAGAATATCTTCAGCAGTGCCAAATGGTGCGGCCAGTGTTGCAATCTCAGTTGAGGGGTCATTGAAACAACCACATAATAATATGATGCTTTCTGGAGTAATGAATGGCATATCACCCTGGATATTTACAATTACATCCCCAGCCTCTGCCATCCTCGTTGCAACCTCTGCACATCTGTCAGTGCCTGTCCTGTGTTCAGCAGATGTCATGACAGCCCTTCCTCCGAAAGCTTCAACTGCATCCATAATGCGTTGATCAGATCGGAAGAGCGTCGTGTAGGGAAAGAGTGTAGATCTCGGTGG
>CALBTS010000474.1 GCA_937968035.1 uncultured Methanomethylovorans sp. | reverse complement strand
GGAAACACTTGAGATTATTCGTGAAGAGCTTAATCTCATGAAAAAATGTGATAATATCAATGCTACAACAGTATTTACTGCTATAGATAAAGATATTAATCACATGAAAGATGGAACTATGGAACCTCAATTAGAGGAGAAACATGCTGATCGCCTTAGCGATATACTCTATGAAATTGTAACATTTATAAGAGATCTTGAGAGATGAGACATTTTTTTGCAGCAAGCTTAATCATATTAGGTACTGTAATAATTACACTAACCGCTATAAGATGGAATAACACTCCATGGAATAGTGGAACAGAATTTGTAATAAAAGCTTCTGGTAATATAATAGCTGGAATATGTTATTTATTAGCAGGTCTTCTATTATAAGATAATATGGGGGTGACCTGGTTTTGACAGCATAGTGAATATATTTACTGCAATGGCTATTGCTCATCTAGCATAAAGTGAGTAAAACAAATAAGCGACAATACAATAGTTGTTCGCATGAATCAGGAGCTCAGAATGAGTGCCTAATTCGTCTGGGTGCTACAT
This sequence comes from uncultured Methanomethylovorans sp., assembly GCA_937968035.1. Classification (GTDB taxonomy): domain Archaea; phylum Halobacteriota; class Methanosarcinia; order Methanosarcinales; family Methanosarcinaceae; genus Methanomethylovorans. The sequence continues at coordinate 1,225 of CALBTS010000474.1, read as the reverse complement.
CCATGGAACATAAGTAGCAATGGATTTAGTTATTAGATTAAATAACTTGGTGGAGCTGGTATCATACCAGTACGTCCCAGTTGTCTGTTCACAACAGAATATCATTGTAGTATGTAAATATTAGTAATTTTGTCTGGACGGGGGTTCGACTCGATGGGTCGGCTATATAGTAATATATAGTATAAATTACGGATGAATTCAAGGAAAACTAAAACAACCTATATTATATAGGTTGTCATGCCAATCTTGAGCCAAGCATGCAGAGCATGAAGGTGCAGAGACTATTGGAGTATAGCGATATACTTAATAACCAACTAGAGCGTCCGTCTCCTTATTAATTAAGGATGAAGAGATAGTCCGTTACTCTATTGAAAAGTAGAGAAGAATTGTTTTTCGAATTCATTATATTTTCTCAGAAGATTATTATTATATTTACCATTTCTAGGTATTATATTAATAAGTTCTGTTCTAATAAGATGAATCCGAAACTTTTTCTTGGGATGTATAGATTTCATATGATTAGTAATTAACATTATTTTGGGAAGATATGTATATTTTAATTCATAATTAATATATTTACCTTGAACCTTTTTACATATAAAACCTTTAATATCTAATTCTTTTTGTATAAAATCTTTTATTTCTATTAATATATCTTTCTCATTATTTGAGAATGATATTTGAGGTGTTTTCATACCATTTCTATGTGCCTTTATAAAGGTTATTGATCCATCTGCATCAAAAAAACCTGAAATATAATTCCAATTCATATATATAGTTATATTATAATATATATACGGAATAAGGGTAAAATAGTTACATAGTCCAGAAATAAAATACATCTTAACATAAAGCCCCTCACCTCCACAAAAAGAGATCATCTGCCGAAAGTCAAGCAGCATTGATAGGAGTAGGGGAAGTCGCTTGATCGACAACCGAAGTGACCCAACAACAAAGCGCAGGGCGATATTGCAGTCATGCCAAGATGACGATGCTTGAGATAGGATATACCGCAACTTGGGTGTTCGCTGATATCAGTAGAGAAAAGAGGAGAGCGGGTATTCAGCTTGGAAACTGACGGATGATCTTTTTACTTAAAGAGAGAGTACCAGTAATGGAAGAACTTGGGTGTAGTTTACTTGAATACTACCGAGAAGCAGCAGACTGCCGGTAAGAACGTCCACACTAAAATGTATTCTACTCTCTTTTTACATAAAAAATAAAT
>CALBTS010000473.1 GCA_937968035.1 uncultured Methanomethylovorans sp. | reverse complement strand
TCTATATTCAGTATTGAACCTCCTATGGTCATTGTTCCGATGATGGCAGTTTGCTCCTGGACTGGCCTTTCCATAGCTCCTGAACACAAACTTATGAAGCCTGCAAGGGCCAAGCCATCGGATACACCAACTCCGTACAGGTCCTGTATGTTCATGAAATAGTCATTTTCCTTTGTGGAGATAGATTGGCTAATGGATTTTGCATTGGCTTTAAAGTAGTTGATAGCAGTCCTTATGGATTCTCTGGCCTTTGAATTAGAGCTTAAACCGGAGGGTTCGTATTTCCCGGTACCTGAGACAACCTGCAGCTCTGTCTTATAGACTCCTATCTTCCCGGAATCTGTCGCTGATACAGCATAGACCTGGCCGGGTTTTGTGAGACCCGGCGGAATTATCTTATTACCGCCTATTTCAGGGACATTGACAAAGTGCTCTTCCATGTCATCGTTGTCTATGTAGGAGAAGTTGACATCGAAGAATTCCATGCCGCCTATCCTCTTCAATTGTTCTTTGACCCTTCTTCTTCCCACAAGTGCGTATTCGAGGATCTCACAGGCATCCTCTTTTGTGATGTTCTCATCGGGATATATGAGCTTGGCAAGACCTGAGAACGTTTTCTTGACAGCGATAACATCTCTCTGGTTCAGGTTGTTGCCGAGTTTATAGTATTTGAAAAGCACATCTGTGAATGACCGTTTTCTCATCTCTCTCAGGAATTCGGCCAGATAATCCACTATGAACCCGTATCTATCAGTGAAGTGCTCGGGTCTGAACTTTGGAACTTCCCAGCCTGGAAGGTAGTAATGCATCCTGTCGAAAAATGCACTGTCGTTGTTCATCTCTTCAGGGAAAGGAACGAAAAGATGTGAGGTCTTGAGCATCGAGGAAACGCTCTGGTTGATGTTGCCTACGAATGCAATGGATGCATTGGCATTTATCTGGTCCTTTCCACGGGCAAAGGAACCGGATGCCATGTAATCCTTCATGATCTGGATGCCATCCTTGTCCTTGAACTTGATACCTGCAACTTCGTCAAAGGCTACAACATCCCACAGACCAACAAGTCCTACCTGGCGTGTACCCATATTGTAAAAGAGGTTGGCGACAGTTGTCTGGCCGCCTGAGATAAGGATGGAGTTCGGAGATATTTCTTTGAACACGTGGGATTTGCCTGTGCTCCTTGGACCAAGTTCACAGAGGTTGTAGTTGTTTTCTATCAAAGGAACAAGCCTTTCCAGTAAATGCCATTTTGCAGGAGTTTCCAGTTGAGTGGGCTCCATGCCTATAGACCGCAGGAGCACATCTATCCATTCGTCTTTGGTGAAGTTCTTCCGCTGGTCAATGATCTCTGAGATATTGATGTTGGGGATCTGTATGGGTTTGAGGCTTGCAATGACAAAAGGAGAAGGCAGCATTTCAGCGCTGTATTCCATTTTAATGATACACCAGATTCCACCGCCCAGGAGTTTGTCATATTTTGTGACATATTCCGGGTCTACCTGTACCTTGGAAAGTCCCAAGTGTGAAAAAACAGCTTCATAGATGTCTCTTTTTTCATTCAGTTTTACGGAGACCTTATCGATGATAGTATAGTAGCCTGTTTCCCTTATTTTGGATTTAATCTTCTCTGCTTCATCAGGGCGCACGTAGTTCTCTGAGAGGATGTTCTTAACCTTCTTTACACCTTGCTCTATAAGTTCTTCATCATCGGTGGCGCAGTTTGCACCCAGCAGGTATTCTAGGACATAGACAGGGACATTGTGGCCTACTTTTACGAGCTTTGTCAGATCTTTCCTGACCACTCTGCCCTGGAAATATGTGTTCAGTTTCCTGTCAGTTGTTATGTCTGTGTCTGCTTCTGGCATGGATGTCCACCGATGGTATTTTATTTTGATCAGAAGTCATCTGCTATCAAGAGGTCCACTTCAAAGGGTATGGGGTCGATGATGTCCTTATTGATCTCTGTGGGGTCTTCGTCTATCAGGCGTATGTAGTAGAACTTGTTCTCTACTTCTCCGGTTAAGGTGAGGGTGACTTTGTACTGTCTTTCTGCTGGCTCATCAGATGAGCTTTCAGCAATAACAAGCTTTTCATCGCTTACTTTGAACCCATTCCCGTCCCTGTTCCAGAGAGCTACTTTGAACCTTCTGGGCTGCAGTTTATCAGTCACTTTTTCGGTCTGCAGGATGTTTATCGAGAATGGGCTGCTTGTTATCTTTCTGCTTGCGTTGGTTACAGTCACACCGACCTTTCCGTACTTAATGCCTTTTCTTTCAAGATCTGCAGTTTTGTTGTAGGAGTACTTGAGTACCGGGATGACTATTTCCTGGGGTGCAGCTCCACCGTGTACGAAATTCTTGTTGCTTCCCTGCATCTTGAACCTCAGGTCTGCCTGGGGTACGTATGCGAACATCGTTTGCCCGGATTTTATCACGTAATCCATATTGAACTTATGCACGTTCATGAGGTCAACATCCTGCTCGCTCAGGATGAAACGCTTACTGGATGCGATGATCTTCTGTTTATTGAAACCACCGGTCTCAACTTTATCGACATTTTCCAGCTCGTCTCTCTGGTATATGAAACCGTGGTCAGCTGTGACCAAGATGTTGTTCAGTATCTGGAAATTAGTGAGCTTTTCAATGATCTTCTTGATATCCGATATGGAATCCTCGGCTGCATCGAATACTTCATGCTCTGAAGCTGAATGATCGCCTCTGGCATCGATCTTGTCATGATAGATGTAAAAGAGCCTTGTGCCTTTGAACTTTTCACGGGCTTCGTTCTGTTTTAAATTCATCACTTCTTCATAGTCTATTGCAATGGAATCAGATGTTACTTTTTCCAGTATCTTCCCTCTGTTCGCTGTGCCTTCAGTGCTGATGCCATCTGCAAATACTAACTGGTTGTTGTATTCCAGTCTTTCATGGGGAAGTAGGCTTGTCATGCCGAGTTTTGTATAGGACGGGAGGGAGCCTGCCATGTACTTCAATTCAACTGTACCACGTGTGTCCTTGTTCAGGACCTCCTGCAGCTCTGCAGCTACTTCATAGCGCATGGCATCGGAAATGATGATAGCAA
>CALBTS010000472.1 GCA_937968035.1 uncultured Methanomethylovorans sp. | reverse complement strand
TATATAAAAATATAAATGTCAGCGACTTGATCCCCTGAGAACACGTATCTCTTCTTTCAGGTTTTCCATATTTGATCTGTAAATGAACAGTGTTATGAACAAAACAAGGAACGCCACAAAGTTCACTAAAAGCGTCAGCTGCAACGCCGAGCCCTCCAGTCCTCCTCCTGAGCTGCCGTACATCGCCTCCCCGAACATTAACGGATGGGCAGAACGCCATAACCGGATGGAGAAAAAGCTCAGAGGCACAGAGACAAATCCCACAATTCCAAATACTGCTGCCAGCCTTGCTCTGGACTCCGGTTCCTCTATGGCCTGGCGCAGCAGCAGGTATGTGACATAGACCAGGAATAGTGCAAGGGATGTGGTAAGCCGTGGTTCCCATATCCAATACCAGCCCCATGTGGCCCGGGCCCAGATAGAACCGGTGATCAGTACCAGTAAAGCAAATATCACCCCAATCTCTGCTGCTGACCTGGCATAAATATCCCACTTAGCATCATTGGACCTCAACTGCATGACACTGGCAGCAAAGACAATGAAAAAGGCAAGATATGCCGTAATAGCTATGGGCATGTGGAAATAGAATATCCTGAAACTACTGTCAAGTACCTCCCCGGAGCCTGACCTCATAATGGGTAAGTAGAAAAAGATCATGTACATTGACAGCAGCACAAGTGCAGTGGTCACAACGGTCAATATCCTTAGTTTCTTATTTTCCATACTTTTGTCCCATATTGAATCTTAATTTCTATGATGGTTCAATATCAATATTTATCTGATTTCATGTTGTCGTTCTATTTTATCCTTCCATTGTATGGTCGAACAACAAACGTGCCAGTGTGAAGAAAACAATATCATATACAGCCATCAGGCGCAGCTCGGTGAGTACATCGAATAATCCTTCTCCTGTCAGTATTTTAGCCGTGGCCAGCACAGCCGGGATCAGTACCGGCAACAGCAGAGGAAGTAAGATCACAGGGAGAAGTATCTCTCTGGTACGTGTGTTGACGGTCAGGGCAGAGAGCAAAGTGCCGACAACAGAAAAACCCGCAGTGCCCAGCAGTATCACTATGACCATCAGAGGTATGCTTGGGATACTATAATTGAACAGCACTATGAAAACAGGTAACGTGACAATTTCCACCACCAGCATCAGGCACATGCCTGATATCGCCTTTCCGGTATATATGGCCGCACTTTCCACAGGACAGAGCCTTAGCCCTTCAAGGCAGCCATTCTCAGTTTCCGAAGCGAATAACCGGGTAATGCCCAGTGTTCCGGCAAAAATGAAGGCTATCCATAACAGGCCGGGAGCCACTCTATCAATGACCGAGGAGTCGCTAAGTACATCACTCAGGGATAAACTGAAGATCACCATGACCACCAGTGAGAAGACAAGCATGGAATTAATTACCTGTTTTGTGCGCAGTTCCGTACGCAGGTCCTTTGCGGTGATGTAAAGGCTGCGTATCATGTTCTTTCCTCAAAGATCTTTGTGTAGAAACCTTGTAATTCTTCCACAGAACCTATATCTTTTCGTCGGATATCAGAAGAGATCTTCCCGCTGCAAAGTATGACGATCCTGTCACATATATTAAATGCCCGATGCATCTCATGGGTGACCATGAGCACAGTGGATCTTCTGCTGTTTTCAAGAAGTATTTTCTCGAGATCACAGGCTGACTGCAGGTCAAGTCCTGTGTATGGTTCATCCATAAGGATGATTTCCGGACCATGGATCAGAGAACGTGCGATTGACAGGCGCTGCTTCATACCTCTGGAAAGTGTGCTTACCCTATCCATATACCTGTGCTCGAGATGTATCTGTTCCAGAAGCACTTCTATCCTTATAGTAAGTTCATCATCTGAAAGGCCATACATCTTCCCAAAAAAACGTAGGTTTTCCTCTACTGTCAGATCATTATACAGATAACTTTCATGCGAGATGGCGCCGATCATCTTTCTTATCCGTACGGCAGCTTTGCCGAGTTCCAGTCCACCGATCTCCACAGAGCCGGATGAAGGTCGCATAAGGGTTTCAAGTATTTTGAGGAATGTCGTTTTACCTGCACCGTTGGGGCCCAGTATCAGCACAAATTCTCCTTGTTCTATATCCAGATCGATACTATCCAGTGCAACGTGTCCTGCAAACCTTTTGGTAAGCCCTTTTGCGGAGATGATGCTGCCCATGGGGTAGTAAATGACATGAACCTTAGATTAATATTGTGCCACGGAGATCATTATCCGTGGACAGGACCTGAAAAGAACGCATTTATTCAGAAGAACACAAATCAACGCTCTCTTACAATGGCTATATTGCTGTAACCTCTGGATTCCCAGAATCCCTCATAAGGCTGGTCGGTCACTTCTATATGCGTGACCCATTTTGCCCATTTGTACCCATATCTGCCTTCGGCAACCAATTGCAGGGGGAAACCTCTCTCAGAAGGTAATGTTACATTATTGAGCCTGTATGCCAGCATTATGTCCTTCCCTCTCAGATAATCTAGTTCCAGGGATGTGGAATAACCATCATCACAATAGAATATTACATTTTTAGCGCCCGGTTTTAATCCGGAATCATTGAAAATGCTGTTTAAGGTAACACCTGTCCACCTGGCATCGAATCCCCAGCCCTCCACACAGTCCATGCGTACGAACCTGTCAGCCACAGGTAAAGCAAGCAGTTCCTCATAGGTAAGGTTCAGAGACCTGTTCACCATTCCGGTAACCTGAAGTGTATAGGTTTCCTTGTTGATGAACTGAGTCCCTTTTATGGCATTGTTATGCTGTTCTTTAATTGAAGTAAGTTCCATGCCATCGAAAAAAGCATCTTCCTTTTCTGATACATTCGCTGCCGGGGTTTGTTGCTGTTCAACACAGCCACAAACAAGCAGAAAAAGAACGAAAATTTTAAAAATGTTCATCCTGCCATGCAAAACCATTCTCAATGCCAGTGTTGTTCACCTGTGCATTTCAAGTATTTCAAGACCCTTGTCAGTAAGACGGTATTTTCCCTCTTCTTCTTTTACAAGCTCCTGATGCAGCAGGTAATCTATCTGGAACTTGAAGGCCGTTTCTTGCAGAGCCAGGTTCTTAAGAAGTTCATCTTTTGAAGCACCGTATATCCCTATTTCCTTTATGAGCTTACGCCGCACCGGATTGGAAGCAGCTCTGTTAAGCATGTCATGTTCTATCTTTTTAGCTTCACGGGGACCGGGCTTGTTCATTATCATATCGTCAAGATCATCTGTCTCTACCACAAAAAAACCTCCTGTAACCTCCTCTTTTGAAGGCTATATTATTAATATGCAACGCCTAGAGAGACTATTTGAGGATCAGGCAAATAACTTTTGTGGTACGTTTCTGGATAGAGCCATAGAATATGACTTTTTCTGCCTGTTTGTTTGTATTTGTATTCCTTTTCTCAATGCCATTCCATTATCAGGTTTGAGAAATATAAGTTTTCCATTCTCATATCTCATAGGTGAGCCTATAGCCCTGAAATAATCGTTCTTCAGACAATGCAAAGCTGCAACAACCGTTTCCTGATCATATTTGGAATTACCCGGTTTAGCGGAGGCTGTTCCTACAAGCACACCATTGACGTGTAAGGCCAGATGCAGACTCCATGTATCGTGGTCTACGAACTCATGGATCGCAATGGTTACAGAAGGCAGCCCCTCATCCTCATGATAAAGATAATTAGTTTCCATG
>CALBTS010000471.1 GCA_937968035.1 uncultured Methanomethylovorans sp. | reverse complement strand
ATAACAAAGACCTCGCCATCAAAGCTTTCTTATCACCTTTCACTATTAACTGACAATGATTTGATTGAAGGTGATAGGGAAGGATCATGGATAACATACAGCCTTACGGAATCAGGGAAACAGTATGTTCTGAAAAAAGTGTAACAGGGACTTATATGTGGCACTGTCACCATTTACATATGTTATGAACCACCATTATTGTTATTGTAGGCGCCCCGGATAGCCATCATAGGGTCTCCAAATCCCACGACCGTAATTCTTGTCTCAAGGGGAGGATGAGGCCAATTATCAGGAGATGTCGTGTGTTTCGACACATTTATGATCGTATCTTCTTTTATTATGCCACATCGTTTCTCATAGTTAAGTACCAGCGAGTGCCCCATTTTCGTAGCATGGTCCACAGCATCGCTATACCTCTCAAAACGTTCCCTGCCTTCAGAGGAAAATACAAGGAAATCGCTATCAGGATTCATCAAAGAAGCCGGTTTTATCATTATTTCCACCCTTTTTACACTTTTCCCGACAAGTGCCCCTACGGCATTCCCCACACTGGCAAATTGCGGAACCTGCACATCTGCATCGATAAGGGATCTCAATTCAGCCACATATGCAGAAACCGGTCCTCCAAGCAATATCACGGGAATATCTGTCTTGAACCTTGCAGGATAGTTGCCGCTCAGGACCTCATCTATTGCATTTTTTGGGATAGCAGGTATAAGGAAGGACATCAGATCATGGGCCATATTCATAGCAAAAAGCCCTTTTACATGTCTGCAGAACTCGTATTTGCCCATGTTCGCATACTTGGAAAGATAAACAGCTCCTGTTTCCGATGCTTCTTTGTTCCATTGCTCATATTCCCCAAGCACATGGAGCACATCCGTAGGCGTAAAACCGATAGACTGGATGAGCCTTTTATTTATGAGCGAATCAAGCGCTTTATCAACGAGCATTATTTCTCTTGCATCTGTCATATCGGTCAGTTCAACGATGGAAACGGGTTCATCACCGATTAACCTGAGTAGCTCCTTTTCCTTTTCCCGCAGGCCAGTAGCTTCATACTCAGTTCTGACAACGAACTTGGTTTGCTGATAGTTTTCATTCGTATCTTTACGCAGGACCAGTTTATTATGTTTCAACCGATAAAGAAAATCAGGGAAAAGAGTTGCTGCAACGCACAAAGGAATAACTCTTCTGGGACCGATATTCACATTTTTATCTTTGACCCAAACATGGCTATCCCCTCCCAGAGCAGAAGTTTCCATAGTCATAGCTTTTACCCGTGTTTTCCAGCCACCCACCATGCAACCTTCGGAACTTATCTGAGGAATACCCGCTTTGATCGCTGATACATCTGTACTTGTGCCTCCCACATCAATAACTGCACATGTGTCTACCTTTGCAAGGTAGGAAGCACCGAGGATGCTTGCGGCTGGCCCTGAAAATATCGTTTCGATGGGTTTCTCCAATGCATCTTCTATATTGTAGACCGAACCATCACACTTGAGCATCAAGAGCCTTGCATTGATACCCCTCTTCCTGATATCTGAAGCTACGGCATTGACAAATTGATAAGTGATGGGGATCAACTGGGCATTAAGAGCTGCAGTTACAGCTCTTTCATAAACTCCCAGTTCCTGTGAAAGCTCGTGTCCGCACACGACAGGTAGGTCTGTGATACTATGGATCATGCTCTTTACAGCAAGTTCATGATCAGGGTTGCGGGTACCGAAGTAAGCGGACACGGCATAGGCTGAAACCCAGGATCTGGATGCTTCTACATACTCTCTGACAGCTTCAGTGTCTAAGGGATACTCTTCTTCACCATTTGTATCATGACCACCCGAAACAAAAACGACACTTTCAGCAGGATATTCTTTGTCTGTTGCCTGCTCCCCTACTAATATAAGTCCTACCGGCCTGCCGGTGTTTTCAAGAAGCGCATTTGTTGAAAGGGTCGTGGATACTGATACAAGATTGACATCTTTTAGATACTGCTGATCCAGTGAATCCAGTACATTCTGAATTCCTTGCTGGATGTCAGGGTAAGTGGTAAAAGATTTTTTTGCATCAACGATCGCTCCATCTGCCCCCCTTACAATAACAGCGTCAGTATATGTCCCCCCGGCATCAATACCTAAACCATAATGCATTCTTATCACCTTTTTTAATGAGAGTTGACCAAAGCACTTCTTCATCGACAGCTCAGACAAAATTTGTGAAGTAAACGGCGTTAATTAGATACTTACCTATCAGAAGTAGTATTTCAAAGATATTAAAAATACTCGGTTGAATTTAGCCACACATAAAGGTAAGATAAGTGAGTTGAAAGCAAATATGAGAAGACAACTCCGGAGAGAAGGTGGAAGCATTTAACATGAACTTCCCATAAAGTGTTCCGGAGATTGTATGGATCACATATTGAACTGCCTTACTCAGAGAAGCCAAAAGTAACAGAAAAATATGTGTGTACTACACCTGGGGAAAGAGGCTTGCCTGTTTTCTTACTAATCCTGTTTAGCAAGTATTTTTTATACTTGAACAATCTTCTGACATACATGTACTCTACAGGAGAAGCATCGCTCTTCCTATCGTTTCTAACTTCATTCAATAGGTCTTCGGCCCTTGCGTGTGACTCGTTGACTTCAAAGAACATCTTAAAAGGAGAAACGGTCTCTTTCCATAGACACAGGAACGAACGGTTCGTTCCAACTTTCAACGTATCGTCCAAAGTGGACCCTTTAGCACTACAAAGCAGCTATAGGAAATTACAACCAATACAAGTAAAGTTATTATGTGCATGCATTAAGAACCATACTGAACGAAACTACCCAGTGTGAGTTAAATAACTATCCTGAAGGAATCAATAATGCTGAAGATAGGAATAGTCGGATGCGGGACAATAGGCACTGGCATCTGTAAAGCGATCGATGATGGCTTGATAGAAACTGAAGTTTATGCTATCTATGACAGGAACGCTGAAAACGTTGAGAGGCTTCTGACCTCACTGGTCAATCTCCGGCCTGCTGTGATGGAAATTGAGGAAATGGTCAAACATATAGACCTACTGGTTGAATGTGCCTCTCAGGGAGCGGTCTATGAAGTAGTACCGGCAGCCCTGCATGCCGGGTGCGATGTAATGATCATGAGCGTAGGGGCTTTTGCAGATGAAAAGCTGTTCAAGACAATTTATAGTATTGCAAAAGATATGGACTGTAAGATATATTTGCCATCAGGTGCGATCGCAGGTCTTGACGGACTTAAATCTGCAGCCTCTGAACAGATATATTCCGTAACATTGACTACGCAGAAGCCTCCTGCAGGCCTGGCTGGTGCTCCCTTTGTGATACAGAACAATATAGATCTGGAAGAGATCAAAAGCAGGACAGTTATATTTGAAGGAAAGGCAAGTGAAGCTGTAAAAGGATTCCCGGCAAATGTGAATGTTGCTGCCACACTTAGCCTGGCAGGCATTGGCTTTGAGAAGACAAAGGTAAGGATCGTGGCAAATCCGGCACTATGCCGTAACATCCATGAGATCACGGTCGAAGGCAGTTTTGGGAAATTGACCTCAAAGGTAGAGAATGTGCCTTCTCCCACTAATCCAAAGAGCAGTTACCTCGCATCCCTTTCTGCCATCGCAACGCTGAAAAAGATCACCGATCCGCTACAGGTGGGCACCTGAAGAAAAGGTGGTAAATAAAACATGGAAAATGTATCCTAAGATCAGCGGATCCTGATCAATTCCTTCGATAAGATATAAATCAAAGCAACACCTCAGTTCAGTGATCGTATGCCTGATACAATGGAACTGAAAAAAAAGATAGCTGAACTCAAAAAAGAGCGTAATGCTGTGATCCTTGCCCACAACTATGAGCGTGGAGAGATCCAGGATATTGCTGATTTCCTGGGCGATTCCCTTGAGCTCAGCCAGAAAGCAGTAGAGCTTGATGCAGATGTGATCGTTTTCTGTGGTGTGCATTTCATGGCAGAGAGCGCTGCAGTGCTTAGCCCTGATAAAACCGTGCTACTCCCCGAAATAGATGCAAGGTGTCCTATGGCAGATATGGCCAGGGTTGATTCCCTGCGCAGCCTTAAACAACAGCATCCTGATGCTGCTGTGGTATGCTATGTGAATACGACAGCTGAGATCAAAGCAGAGTGCGATATCTGCTGTACTTCCGCTAATGCTATCGAAGTTGTGAAGTCCCTTGAACAGAAGAAGATCATCTTCGTACCGGATAAGAATCTGGCAGACTATGTGGCAAGGAACACGGACAAACAGATCATACCCTGGGTAGGATATTGTCCTACCCATAATCAGATACTTCCAATAGATGTGCAGAGAGCTAAGAGCCTGCATCCTATGGCTGAAGTGCTGGCGCATCCCGAATGCAGACGTGAGGTGCTCGATATGTCAGACAGGATATTCAGCACCACTGGCATGGTCAATTATATCAGGACATCCGGAAGCAGTGAGTTTATAATAGCTACCGAGAGCGGTCTTCTGCATAGGCTTAATAAAGAGAATCCACACAAGAAGTTCTACGAAGTATCACCCTATACAATGTGCCCTGATATGAAGATGATAGACATCAAGGCAGTAGCGGATTCACTGGAAAATATGAAGTATGTGATCACAGTGCCAGAGGATATAAGGATCAAGGCAAAGCAATCACTGGACAGAATGCTTGCGATCAAGAGGAAAAGATAACAGGCTTCAAATGCGTGCATATTTGCAGTTGATCAGATATGGGAACTGCCTCATGGCAGCTTTTTCCGCAGCCATTGGAGTGCTCATTGCATACAACATAATTAGTGGCAGTGCTGGCTCAATACCTTTCCCATTAAATGAGATCATATATGTGGGATCAGTCGTTTTTCTGGTAACAGGAGCCGGGAATGTTATAAACGATTATTATGATATTGAGATAGATCGGATCAACAAACCGGAAAGACCGATCCCTTCAGGCAGGATAAGCAAGTCGAAAGCTCTGTATTTCTCAGTTTCACTTTTTGCAGTGGGGACAATCATAGCCTTTTTTATCAATATGATATGTGGGATCATTGCCCTCTTCAACTCCCTCCTGCTTGTCTATTACGCAGCAACCCTGAAACGCACTGTGCTTATTGGCAATCTGAGTATAGGTTATCTTACCGGTTCTACTTTCCTTTTCGGAGGAGCGGTATTTTACACCAATGGGGGTATCGAAGCAGTATTTGTACTGTTCCTGCTTGCAACTCTTGCAACCATTGCCAGGGAAATAGTCAAGGACATTGAAGATATAGAAGGGGACAAACAGGATGGAGCAAGCACCCTGGCTATCAGTATCGGAGCTGAAAAAGCATCATATATGGCCTCTGGCATTGGTTTTGTGGCCGTCCTGGCAAGCCCGCTGCCATACCTGCAATCCCTGCTGAGTGTACGCTATCTTGCAGTGGTCTTTGTGGCAGACATACTATTCTTCCTGGCAGTTGCCGCCATACT
>CALBTS010000470.1 GCA_937968035.1 uncultured Methanomethylovorans sp. | reverse complement strand
CCGGTGCCACCGGCGAACCCACCCAGCACCTGGAGTATCTTCCCTTTGGCGAATTGTTCATCGAAGAACGAAGTACCTGGAACACTCCGTATAAGTTTTCAGCTAAGGAATTAGATGATGAGACGGGGTATTCCTACTTCGGGGCCAGGTATTATGACCCGAGTATCTCTATCTGGTTATCCGTGGATCCGCTGAGTGATAAGTATCCGGGATTGAGTCCGTTTTCTTATTGTGCAAATAATCCAATTAGGTTTATCGATCCAGATGGAAGAGATTGGGCTGAGGTTGAAACCGGAAGCGGGAAAGACAAAAAAACAGAAATTCAATGGTTTAAGAACAAAGAAGCATTTGAGGAATCTGGTCAAAATGGAAGATATTTAGGTGAAGCTGTTGTTGTTTTTAGTGGCAGTAATGATGAAAAGTTAGGAAATGACGGGACTTTAACCGGCGAAGGTGCTAATCCTGCAAGCGTTACTATCTATGGTGTAAATGGAGCTGAGGATATAAACATCTATAGTGGAATGACTGTTCCCAAGAGTAGTGACTATTCTACATTAAATGAAGGGGACTACACAGCATTTTATCAGGATATGGCAACCTCGATTTACGGCGAGGCTGGCGCAAAAGCACATAATCCTCCTATACAAACTGCTTTAACTTACAGAATTAAAACCTTAGACGGATCCCCTTTGGTGGGTAGAAATAATGGCAAAAATGTAACAATGGAAGGAGTTTTCTTTCATAGGACAGACTGGAATGGGAAAGCTACTAATGCATCCAAAGGATGCCCTGTTGTGGATGGTAGAAGTTGGAGGAATGTAGAAAAGCAACTTGGCAAATCAGCAAATATATTCATCAGGATTGCTCGTTAAACTATTTATAATGAATTGTTTACTCTTGTTATTCTTAAGTTTGTTCGTGGCACATCAAGAGCCAGATTCTTTGGTTCCCATCCCTAATTTGGCAGCATTTACTCATCCAAGGTTTTTTCATACTAATGATTGTAACTGCGGCATGTTTAATCCTTCCTATTTCCAATTAGAAATCTACAGAGCACCAAATGAAGCAACAAATCTTCCATACAATAGGGGTAGTTTGTGGATAGTGCCTCCAAATTTTGAAGCAGGCTATTCCGTAATAGTAACAGGAAAACAAGGTAGTTTTTTTAGAATCAAATTTAATGAGGAGGAACACCCTGTTTGTTATCAATGTAATGACAGTATTTATTATGTAAAAAAAGGAACACTGGGAACCTGGATATATAACAATAACAAGAAAATTGATAATAATGACATATTGCCACTTTACGAAAATCCTAATACAAATTCAAGAATAGTTGCTAAAGTAAAACAGGATCATGGTGTTGTGGTGATCATAGACATAGATGGAGACTGGATGTTAGTTGAACCCATTTCTAAACGAAAAAAGAAAAGAGGGTGGTTAGATCCGAAAATGCAACGAGGTTATCCATATGGAGCCTCTTATCCACACAGTGATTATTAGTAATTTGAATAGATTTATTGCGAGAAAAAGTGAGCCTTTAAGAGAATACTTATGAAAGCCCTGGAAATATATCACATAAAATACGCTACTATCCAGCCCGATAGCCCTCTCGGAATTACTTTTTCATCTTTCAATTTTCATCTTTCAATTTTCAATTTCAAAGAACGTAGCACCTGGAATACTCCGTATAAGTTTTCGGGGAAAGAGTTGGACGATGAGACGGGGTATTCCTACTTCGGGGCCAGGTATTATGACCCGAATATTTCTATCTGGCTTAGCGTGGATCCGTTGGCTGACCAGTTCCCAGGATACTCCCCCTACGTTTATGTTTATAACAACCCGATTGTTATGGAAGATATCGGTGGGTATTTTCCGACACATGCCGAAGCAAGGCATTTTAAAAGAAGGAATGGTATTACCGGTAGAATAGCGAAAACTGAAGAAGGAATCTTCTTTTTGACGCGAAGTGCAGACAATGCTCAGTTTGCTTTCAATAGTATGGGAATAGGTTATAAAGAGAAACAAAGAAACTGGGGAGGAATAAACTGGTTCACAAAATCAGGAGTGGGGGGAGAACAGGAAACACGAAAGTCATTTTCTGATGTGCTTAGCGTGAACATAGACCGGCTTTTGCAAATGTTGGGTATTTCCGGTGGGGCCAAAACCACATCGAAAGGGGCTGGTAATCTTGGTGAAGAGATCATTAATGCCGCAAAGGATATTAATAATGTAAAGAATGCTTTTGAGGGGCTGAAAACACTTGGAAATGAATCTGGCTTGTTGCCTGCGAGTATTAGAAAAGAAAAGGATCCTGACGAAATCATTACCATTCCTTATCAGAATAAAAACTCTGAGTGGCACAGCGTAAAAGCTGCAAAGAGAAAAGACTCCACAAGTAAAGCTGCTGAGTTGTCAAACCAGGGGCATAGAGTTTACAATTTAGACTCCCCAAAAAATGCAGAATAATTCATTCAGAATTCTCGCTGTAATCTGTGTTCTCCTTCTGGGGTTAATAATTTACACTAGTTATCACCTGGCACGCTCAAACGCGAATGCTCAAACGCTTGCGGAGGAAGTCTGTCACTTAAAAATGACAAATGATTCGCTTAACTCTAAAGTGCAAATTTATAACGGGTTATTTGTTTTTGATGAATTGGAAGTTAGAGCTGAAGGTGCTAAATCGAAAATCTCTATTGGAGATACAGCCAAAGCTTTAGTTTACGTAGTTTCATCGCTTACACAGGATTGGGACTACCTCCCAAGGCATAGGATTGTTTATTGGATTGGTGAAGAACAGCAATTTGATCCAGATACCTTAGTGGTTGATTCATTGGTAAATGTAATATCCTATACACCATTGACTAGTAAAGATACTGTAGTTCAAGGGTTTTACGAAATTCCATTAAAAAATAGGATTGTACAAATTCCTTTCAAAATCAAGACGGAACTGCATTTGAAATCTCCCCTCAAGTAGTAGAATTTAAAAAGTGATTTCCATTGATGGTATTGGTCATAACCAGAGCTTCGAGTGGGATGCGAACGGCAACATGGTTTACCATCATGATGA
>CALBTS010000469.1 GCA_937968035.1 uncultured Methanomethylovorans sp. | reverse complement strand
CGTTAGCTGCCATTCAAAGCTATCTACATGTGAAATACGTATTAATCTGCAATATAAACTAACATTAATCAGAAAATGGAAAAGCAACAACGCCTGGATTTGATTAAAAAAATCCAAGAAAAAAGAAAATCTGTCGTCATTACCTATTTTACAAGTACGCGTCAAAATTCTGAGGTAATTATGGCAATGGATCAAGTACGGATAATCTTTGATCATCTGCTAGAAATTACAAAAGATGGGAAAAAGAACATTGACCTATTCATCTGTAGCAATGGTGGAGACGGCACTGTTCCATGGAAGTTGGTTACCCTTCTAAGAGAATACAGCACCAAACTGTCTGTTCTTGTTCCGTTCAGAGCATTTAGTGCTGCAACACTAACCGCTCTAGGTGCGGATGAGATTATAATGCACCCAATGGGTATGCTAGGACCAACGGACCCGACTGTCTCTAACGATTTCAATCCAAACAATCCGACCAATCCTCAGCAAAAATTGGGTATAAGTGTTGAAGATGTCACCGCTTATATAAACTTGATTAAGGAGGATGCTGGAATAAACCATGATGACGAACTGGTTCAAGCCTTTAATAAGCTACCTGATCATATTCATCCTTTAGCCCTAGGTAATGTAAAAAGGTCGTTATCACAATCAAGAATGATGGCTAAAAAGTTATTGGCATTACATATGGATTCTGCTAAAAATCAACATGATATTGAGGAAATTATCGAAAACCTGACCTCGAAATTATACTTCCATGGACATCCAATAAATAGGCTTGAAGCGAAAAATCAAATAGGCATAAGAACGGTGGGGGATTGTGACAAAGAATTAGAGGGTCTAATCTGGGAACTATTTACTGGTTATGAAACCATAATGAAACTAAAAGAACCCTTTAATCCTGTTTTTGAATTTATTAAGGCCTACCCATCTCTTACTGTAAATAAACCGGAACTAACAGAAATTAAAGAATCAACATTGGCTATAATCGAAAGTACTATTTCCTCAGATTTTAACGTTCTTAAATATCAGATTACAGGAGTTAAGCAACCTAATGGTGTTATAAACACCCAATTATCAACTCTTTTTCAAGGCTGGACAAAGAATTAATTCGTAAATTTGTATTGCTATGAAGACAAGAAAAACATCATCACACTCATTATCAAGCAAATCAACTAGAATAGAGAATTCTATAAAGGCCAATATTATTCCAAAACAATACAATTCTACTACAGTTATCAGTGATCATCCTATCGTAAGGCCTGAGTTTACATCTTACACTACTCTAATAACCCCTCCTGTCAACTGCTCTAAATAGAACGGCAGCTAACAGGTCGGTATATGTCATTGGCTTTCCCGTACCGCGAGAACTTTCTGGCTAAAGTAGAACGCTAAGTGGTCGGCGGTACGGCCCGCCCCGGCTCCCGCCGGGGGCCCCCTCCTGGTGTCACGGTTTTT
>CALBTS010000468.1 GCA_937968035.1 uncultured Methanomethylovorans sp. | reverse complement strand
TATGCTAATATGCTTATCCAGGAAAACGATCTTTTCTTTGCCATTGGTGTCAGGTGGGATGACCGAGTAGCAGAAAAAGTGGGATTTGCAATCGGAACTGACATAGCATATATAGACATCAACCCCGAGAAAATGCATCAGATCAAGATGGAGCGCGGACCAAAGTTCACATTCATTGGAGATGCTCCCACAGCTGTCAGGGATCTGCTGGACTACGCTAAGAAACATAACATCACCCTGGACATACATGAATGGCAGGAGCGTGCCCGGGAACTTAAAATGTCGTTGCCTCTGGATTACAACAGGGCTTCGGCATATATACAGTCTGCCGAGGTTATGGATGTGCTATCGGCTTATGTTGACGAGCATACAAAGATAACCACAGGCGTCGGTAATCACCAGATGCTTGCAGCCCAGTATCTGCCTATGCAAAAGGAAAAGTCCTTCATGACCTCCGGATCATTCGGCACAATGGGTTTTTCCATGCCTACGGCCATTGGAACCTATTATGCAGACCCGGATTCGAAGATCGTTGCCATTGATGGCGACGGCAGCCTGAGAATGAACCTGGGTGAATTGCATACCATTGCATCCCTTGACCTGCCTGTCAAGATACTCATGCTGAACAACAGGAGCGATGGCATGGTCCAGAACCTGCAGGATGCAGCGTATGAAGGTGTGAGGACAGGAACACAAAGGCAAAAGGATGTGCATTTTGCTGAAATAGCGCGTTCCTTTGGTTTTAACTATGCAAAAAGAATAAGAGACCGGCAGGATCTCAGGCAAGGCATCGAAGATCTTCTGGCTGGAAAAGGACCTTGCTTCCTGGAGGTCTGCACTGACAGCGAGGAGATCCTGTATCCAAAGGTCCCGGCAGGAGGAGCTTATAAGGATATGATCCTCGGACCTTATATAAAGAATGTGCAAAAGGGGTTGTAAAAGGGTTATAGCAAGGGGTTGAATAAGGGCATACGATCGTTCTCTCTTTTCATGAACATGTATGGTTATGTTTTATTAAACATTAGAAATATAAAACCCCTTTATTTCCACTGGAACTAACAGTAAAATAGACCATGATCGCTTTGCATCTTTAACTTGAAGTTTGATCACACAATTATTGATGAACATCAATTATAGAAAAAGCCGTCAAGAGTGTTTTGGATCTCCACAGGCTTCGCAGTTATCCCTGCGTTTGACTGTAAAGGTATCCATTTTCGCATTCAAGCCATCCCATACAAGCAATCGTCCTTCAAGGGGTTCGCCCATCCGCAGAAGGCACTTGAGCACTTCGTTTGCCTGGAGTGTCCCGATAATACCGGGAGTCACACCGATCACAGGGAATACCTCTTCAGGAGGTGCAGATGGGAATACGCACTTCAGGCAAGCGGTCTTACCCGGAAAGATAGTGATAACCTGACCGTCAAAGCCCCGGATAGCCCCATGTACAAGAGGAATGCCGTTATGCAGAGCTGCACGATTGAGCAGATATCTCGCAGAGAAATTATCCAAAGCGTCCACAATGATATCGGTATCCCTTACAAGTTCGAGGACATTATTTTCATTTATGGTCTCATGTCTTGCAATGACCTTGATATCAGGGTTTATTTCCCGGATCTTTTCTTCGATGGAGAGGACCTTAGGTTTACCTATGTCCTTTTCCCAGTGCAGCACCTGACGGTTCAGATTAGTCTTTTCCACAACATCCCGGTCCACAATGTCAATGCATCCAACACCGGCAACTGCAAGATAAAGTGCTACGGGACAACCCAACCCCCCTCCGCCTGCAATGAACACCCGGGATCTTTTCAAGCGTTCCTGCCCTTCTTCACCGAATATCAGTATCTGGCGCTGGTAGCGCTGCAATTCCTGCTCACTAAGCACTGTCTTACTCCTTTTTGATTTATTGCCATACTTCACTTTTCACAATAGTGAATGTAGTTCATGGGATTGAACCCTGTGGAAAATACCGAATATATCGAATCAGGAGATACGACCGAAAGCCTTCCTGATAATAGTAATGAATTCCCTGGTTTCACGTTGTACATCTTCACTGCATAACACTGCGGATATTGCTACCAGACCATCGGCACCATTCTCGATCACACTTTTGCAGTTCTCTTTATTTATTCCACCGATGGCAACTATGGGTATATTGATAGCATTTTTAACATCCCTTATCCTCTCAGTGCCAATACCCTTACCTGCATCACTTTTTGTAGCAGTGTCGAATATAGGGCTGAGCCCTACATAATCAGCACCGCTTTTTTCAGCTTCTTTGGCCTCGCTAGTGTTGTGGACCGTAAGACCAATGACCTTCTCAGCTCCAAGGATCGCTCTTGCAATATCTATAGGCATATCATCCTGACCGATGTGCACTCCATCCGCATCCACTGCCTGGGCAACATCTATCCTGTCGTTCACCAGGAATAAAGCCTCATCCCCGCATACTGCCTTGATCTGCAAGGCTTCTGCGACCATTTCCTTGGTGCTCTTGTTCTTCTCTCTGTACTGCACTATCCGGCAGCCTGACGCAACTGCATCCAGCACATCAGACAAGGTCCCTTGCTTTGAAAGACCGGAGTCGGTCACAAGATAAAAGTCGATCTCCGTTAGCATTTCCTTTTTAGTGACCATGTTTCCCTCCACCGATAATTCAGTACTCTTCGAAGTTCATCATCTTTTCTGCTTTTTCATCAGAAAGATCGAATATTTCATCATATAAATTTACCTTGAAGCTCCCAGGACCACGCGAAACTTCAGCTGCAAGTTCTCCTGCTATCCCAAAATAACAGAGAGCATCCTTTGCAGCATCACAATGGTCTGGATTGACAGCAGCGAAAGATCCTATAACTGAAGCGGCCATGCATCCTGTTCCTACAATGGACCCCATTAGCTCATGCCCGTTTCTGACAACGAATGTCTTTTTGCCATTGCTGATCATGTCCTCTTTTCCGGTCATGACAATAGTGCAGGACTTAGATGTTGCAAGCTCTCTTGCTATCTGTCTGGGATCAGCGTTGATGGAAGTTGCCTCGACACCCTTTGTCTGAGCTTTTTCACCTGCAAGTTTTGCTATCTCGGAATAGTTCCCTTTGATGATATCGACATGAACTGAATCAATGATCTTTGCAGCCATGTAATCTCTGAACTTCGTAGCGCCCACGCCAACTGCATCGAGTACGACAGGTATCTTTTTCTCGTTCGCGGCTTTCGCAGAAAATATCATCGCATCGATCAGCTCATTTGTCAGGGTGCCTATGTTAAGCACAAGAGCAGATGAGATGCGTGTCATATCCGCGCATTCCTCTGGTGCATGGGCCATTACAGGAAGAGCACCAAAGGTGCGTGTAATGTTCGCGCAATCATATATTGTAACCCAATTTGTGATATGGTGTATCAGTGGTCTTGTTTCCTTTATTTTTTTCAGAGGTTCCTGCATTATTACTCCTCGGTACACACTTAAGGTGCTCTTAGTACATTAATGTCATTTCACTCAATGATAA
>CALBTS010000467.1 GCA_937968035.1 uncultured Methanomethylovorans sp. | reverse complement strand
CTGTTAAATCTATCACTTTTTTACTTTCCTTTCCACTAAACTGCAAATAAGCAACCTGAAGGCGCATAAAATTTGTTACAAAAGGCAAATCATTTTTAAATAATAGAGTGGAACTGAATTGTTTTCAGTTCACATTCGGAATATTCAAATACGTGTCAAAGTCAATTTCGGTCCCTGGTCAGCATTTGACCATTCAGAGCTGTAGAAGGCAATGTAATTGGCGCTCTCTGTCTTTGCCTTGAGGAAGAAACCAGTGTTCTCATACGTACCACTTATGTATTCCTGCACAAGCTGTGTGACATCAAACTCATAGTACTTGTTACCAGGTACAGTGCTTGCCGGGAAAGTCACTGAAGCATACGGCGTAGCACCCTGAGCAACACCGTTCTTGTCGAACCAATTGCCCCCTGGTGTGGTCCAGGGTGTTCCAGACATCCGGGTATTCCAGGTGACATACTGTGGATCCCATTGTACCGGTCTGTAAATTTCCACTATTGTGTCAGAAGCACGGGTAGCACCTGCCGGATAATACCAGTAGAGGGAGAGGGCTGCCTGTGATATCGTATCCGTTGGATTATATCCACTAAGATCGAACCATATCACATCCCTGTAACTGGTTGTACCAAGCGCTCCGATATCTATATAGTTGTAAGTGGAAAGGACACTGTTCGGAGATGACTGGCGCAATCTGTTGTCATAATCCGGCGTATAAGTGATGGTGTTTGTCGTACTACTGACAACTACCTGCAATGTGTCCGATGAACTCTGGCCACCAGTATCAGTGACAGTGAGCGTCACCGTATAATTGCCTTCAGTTGTATAGGTTTTAGTCGATGTTACACTTGTAGCTTCAGAAGTTATTCCATCTGAAGCATCAAAGTCCCAAGAGTAAGAAGCTATGCCTTTATCATCAGTGGAAGCACTGCCATCGAATGTAACAAGTGAACCAGTTGTTGCAGTCTTATCAGCTCCTGCATTTGCAACCGGCGGGTTATCTACGAAACCTGAGGCTGTCGTAACAGTCAATTTCGGCCTCTGCACAGCGTTGGACCACTCCGAGCTATAGAATGCAATATAATTACCGCTCTCAGTCCTTGCCTTGAGGAAGAAACCAGTGTTCTGATATTCACCACTTACATATTCTTGCACAAGCTCAGTGACATCAAATTTGTAATATCGGTTATCTGGTATCTTGCTGGCGGGGAAAGTCACTGAGGCATACGGAGTAGCACCCTGAGCAACACCATCCTTATCGAACCAATTGCCTCCTGGTGTGGTCCAGGGTGTTCCAGACATCCTGGTGTTCCAGGTGACATATTGTGGATCCCACTGCACTGGTCTGTAAACTTCAACTACAGTATCAGAAGCACGGGTAGCACCTGCCGGATAATACCAGTAGAGCGACAGGGCTGCCTGGGATATCGTAGTCGCTGGGCTGTATGCACTGAGATCGAACCACATGACATCTCTGCACCTGGATGTACTTCTTCCAATGTCAAGATAGGCTGAATCGGAAAGCACATTGCCCGCTAGTGACTCACGCAATCTGTTGTCATATTCTGGCAGATAAGAGACCATTGGAGGAGGTGGTGTAGATGAAACACTCTTGGAGGCTTCGGCCGTATTACCATATCGGCCAATGTTAATCCTGCCACCATTTGGAAACGGTTCATTACTATACACAGATGTGGGACATCCTGCATCTATGAGGGAACTGCTTACTGTGTCGACCATCCACTTACCGTTCGAATAATGACCTTCAGTGCTTTTGAGGTGATAGTCGCGGGTAGCAGAAGATACGAATAATGGATCAACATAGATATCACCACTATGTATGATATTCGAACAGACATATGCACTATGTGTATTCCTATATATGCAATTGTTATAAAGTATGAATCTATGATTCTCTGAATTATAGTTCCACACGCCAGTTGCTACATTTTTAGCACAGTTGATGATCACATTGTTTTTTACGATTGTAGTGAACTTTGAACTCATCTTACAGAATTTTATATATCGATAGTACTTTATTCCGGCATGTCCACCATTGTCAATAACATTGTTTTCTATCCTCGTATTATTGAACTGGCCAATAGTGATTGCTGCATTGCTGTATCCGGTATCGATGGGATATTGTCCAACATTATACATTATATTGTGATGGATGTACACATCCTTACCACGTACAACATTATCAGCATCTTCTCCGGTTATCCAGATAGCTGAACCGTAAAGGGTATGAAACAGATTGTTATATATCTCAATACTCTCTGATTTATGTGCACTGAGAATTCCACTGCTCTTATCTATTTCTATGCCCGGACCATTTGAAGTGCTAGAGAACTCTGAATGGATAACGTTGTTATAGATCTTTGCATGGCCAGAACTTGACAATCTGAAAGCACTATTTGTCCTTGTATATACATCATTGTTGGCTACCGTAACGCCGTTAATTCCCAGAACGTATAGGGCATCATGTCCTAGTTTGTACACTGAATTATCTGTGAACTTAATATCTGCTAAAAAAGTATAGTTGTAGGGACTGTTCCTTATCTTTAGCCCATCACATGTACCCCACTCCAGTCTCATACCTGTCACAGTGACATCCGTGCAGTTCACAAAATACATCATATTGTAGTATTCTGCACCAAGGGACACAGGTTGGTTTCCACTATTACCGTCGATCTCAAATCCTTTGATCGTGATGTTTTTATTAACAAATTTTTTATTCCTGATCAATGGTACTTGAACTTCCCATCCTGCATTTGGTACCAGCTTAATGCAAGCACTTGTGTCTCCAGTTAGGATAGTATTTGATCCTATCTCAAGAGTTTCATCTATCCAGTATGTATTTGGCCCTCTCAGGTATACAGTACCCCCGCCAAGACCATCAATGTAGTTTAATGCATTATTAATTTCAATGTGATCATTTGTTCCGTCACAGTTGTAGTTTCCAGTCCCATCTGTATCTATATATACAGTTGCTGCTGATGATAGATCACTCCCAACAATTAAAAAGCACAAGAAGAGATCGGAAGAGCGTCGTGTAGGGAAAGAGG
>CALBTS010000466.1 GCA_937968035.1 uncultured Methanomethylovorans sp. | reverse complement strand
CACATACCGCCGAACGTTAGCGTTCATTTAAACACATAGTGGAAAAATTAGTATCTTTTAAGTCGCAAATATTTTGTCCCATTGTTTATGGTTAGGAAACCTTTAAATCGTTTGATAATAAAAAGCATCAGGTCATTGCGTACTGATCTATTAGTAATATTTCTGTGTTCGATTATCACGATTTTTTTGATTGATTTTTGGCTCATCGATATTCCTGAATTATTCAAGGGAGGAGCAAAACTCGGGCAGATTTTATACAAACTTTGCTTTGCGTATATTTCGGCATTTATATTTTATTTTCTGGTGGTTCATCTTAAGAATCAAAAAGATAAAGAAAATTTATATGGTTATATTTCAAACAATACCTCTATGGTGATTGGTCAAGCAAAAGCCTTGATACTATCATTAGAGAATAATTCTGGAATAAAATTGAATAGTGCTTTCCCAGACTCATTAGAATTACAATCAATCTGCAGAACCATTGATCCAAATGCAAAAGCTCCCTTAGTCTTTGGCTATATAGGTAATTATGCCACCTGGCTGCAATATTTTGATTATTTCAAAAAAAGAAGTAATGAAGCCTCAAATAAAGTCCTTTCAAAAGGACAATTCATAGAATCTGAATTAGTAAAGAAATTAGCTGAAATTGAAGATTGTAGCCATTTCAGGGAAATTTCTATGTTTTCTAATCTTAAGATTGGAAATACTGACTTGTCAGCCTTTGAACCCAGTCTTGCACAGTATTTCAGATTGATATCTGATTTGGAAATATACTATGTCAAGAATCTTAAAAAATATGAAACCCAAAATATCTCATAAAAATGAAAAGAGTTGTAACGGTATTCTTTGTGATTGCTTCAAGTTTTTACTCATATGGGCAAAATTCAGAAGTATCAAATATGTTAAAAGAAATTGAGGGGCAATGGTCGCTAGATGATAACAATAACGTAACATATCAGCGTATTGTAGAAGTCCCAGACGTAAATAAGGATGAATTATTTAGTAGGGCCCAAAACTATTTTATCTATAATTATGGAAGCGGTAAGTCAGTAATTCAAACACAGGATAAAGAAAAGGGCCAAATCATTGGTAAAGGGATATATGATCGTTTACATACTTTCAGTAATGGAACTGGGTGGGTCTATCTAGGTACATGGCACATTATTAGAGTTGATGTTAAAGATGGGAGAGCAAGAATTATCATCACACTTACTGAATACCAGGAAGATTTTAAGGGTATTTTAACTAACTCAAATGTTAGTAAAGAATTTCCTATCAATGATGAAGGAGGTAGAAAAAACATCATGGGGAAAGCCTTCTATAAATCGCATAATAAAGCAATTGAATCATTGGATCTAATCGAGAAGGCAATTAAAGAAGGAACTACTTCCAAACAAATAGAGGATGACAAGTGGTGAGCAAAAAATAAACGAACGCTAACAGGTCGGTATATGTCATTGGCGCT
>CALBTS010000465.1 GCA_937968035.1 uncultured Methanomethylovorans sp. | reverse complement strand
AAAAAAACGATAAATCGCATCTCGGCTTTCGGTATAAAAAATCAACCATCAAATATATTTATTGGGGATTTTTTTAAGTACTGCAAAGCACAACTTTTGTCTAATAAACATTTTGACTGTGTTCTCGGTAACCCACCCTTTGTTCGCTATCAAGACTTTCCTGAGGAACAACGACAGTCAGCCTTCTCCATTATGTTTAGAATGGGCTTAAAGCCATCACGACTGACTAATACATGGATACCATTCCTAATTGCATCCACTTTGCTCCTCAAAACTGGCGGAAGATTAGGAATGGTAATCCCCGCTGAACTTTTTCAAGTTAATTATGCGGCTGAAACCAGAAAAATCCTTGCAGACATTTTTAGTACGCTGATCGTTATAACATTTCGTCAATTGGTCTTCCCAGACGTACAGCAGGAAGTTGTATTACTGCTTGGCGAGAAGAATGGCAAACATAAACATGGTATTAAGATAGCCGAGATAGATAGTGTTAAGGATCTGAAAAATATGGATATTACCCACTTAACCAAGAAAACAACACCTCTTGATCACTCAACCGAGAAATGGACACAATACTATCTTACTGATGCAGAGATAAAAACACTCCGACGAGTTAGATCTGATTCATCAATTCCTCTCTCGGGTGAATTTATGGATGTCGACGTTGGAGTAGTAACTGGACAAAACAAATTCTTTGTTATCACACGTGATAATGTTAAACAATACGGACTCGAAAAGCATGTAATACGAATATTTGGAAGATCAGCTCATATTAAAGGGATTTTTGCGGACGATAAGGATTGGGAAAGTTTGGCAACCTCAAACACACCTGTATATTTACTAAACATACAAGACAACGAGATCAACCATTTACCCGATGGCGTTAGACACTATATAGAATTTGGTATCTCAAAAGGATACCATTCTGGCTATAAGTGTAAAATTCGGAAAAATTGGTGGTCTGTACCGTCCATATGGATTCCTGATGCCTTCATGCTTCGCCAAGTCCATTTTTGTCCAAAAATTGTTTCAAATAAATGCAAGGCAACTACAACAGATACTCTTCATAGAGTGAAGCTTACAAATGGTATGACTAGTGAAGCTCTTTCTTGTACCTTCATAAATTCTTTGACTTTAGCTTTTTCAGAGGTTACTGGACGCAGCTACGGTGGTGGTGTGTTGACTTTTGAACCTAGTGAGGCAGAAAAACTCCCTTTACCTATCATTAACGCTTCAAAAATCGATCCAAAACGAATTGATACATTAGTAAGAAATAATCAGTTAGAACAAGTGCTCGATATTACTGATAATGTATTACTTCGCAATG
>CALBTS010000464.1 GCA_937968035.1 uncultured Methanomethylovorans sp. | reverse complement strand
ACCACCGAGATCTACACTCTTTCCCTACACGACGCTCTTCCGATCTCAACCGTTCTAACAGGAATGCCCGGGAAGACATTCAAGGAAAACAAAGGAACCCTTTACCAGAAAATAAGAAATGAGATAATATTCTACCAAAGGAAGCTAAAAAGCCAGAAGCATCTGGTCAGTGATTGTTCATTTGAAAAAGGACATAAAGTCGTTCCCAAAAGTTCCCCGTTTTATCAAGAATTCAGAATATGGCAACAAATAAATAATCTTGAAGTTACGGACCAGTCTAACAACCTATTGCGTATTGAGAGCGAAGGAAGGAAAAGAGTATTTGATGCATTGCATGACCCTGATCAGTTAACTAAAAGGAACACAATGCCATATACTGCTGTACTGAAACTTCTTGGATACTCAGGCCGTTCGTACCATCTGAACTATAATATGCTAGAGGGGAATAAAACATATTTTACTTTCTTTAATGCACTGAAGAAAGCAGGTATTGAACAACCTGGCAGATACCTTTCCTTTGATAATACTCAAAAGATAATCTCCACTGGCCTTTATGACCTCTGGCATATAACCTATTCTCTTGATGATGAAAGTGATGTTATTAAAACTCTCGTTAAAAGATATGGGTTTACTTATACTCAAGCTGAGATTATTGCAAACGAAGTAGGTTATACTTCGGATTATGGGAGTTTAAGCACGAGGGCAATAAGAAAGCTTCTGCCTTACCTTGAAAGGGGTAAAAACTATTATGAAGCATGTGTCGCTGTTGGTTACCAAAACCCCGAACATGTCCACCGTGAGGAATTTAAAATTCACTTGGATAGAATCTTCCCGAATTCTCTCAGGAATCCTGTTGTGGAACAAGTACTTAACCAGGTTGTTAATGTGGTAAATGGAATAATTGACACTTACGGGCATATTGATGAAGTGAGGGTTGAACTTGCCAGAGACCTTAAGAACAATGCAAAGCAGAGAAAAGAACTCACCCAGAAGAACAGGAACCTGAGGAAACTGAATGATACAATTTCTTTAAGACTTAAACAGGAGCATGGATTTAGCCGGGTTAGCGGTTCTGACCTACTGAGATACAGACTTTGGGATGAAACTGAGAAGCGATGCCTGTATTGCGGACAGAATATAACTGTCACTCAATTATATAACGGTGAGGCCGAAATTGAACATATTATCCCTTGGTCAAGGTCATTCAATGATGCCATGACTAATAAGATAATTGCACACAGCAAATGTAATCGTGATAAAGATCAGATGACGGCATACGACTTTATGGCATCCAAAGGAGAGGCGGAATTGGGAAGATACGTGACAGATGTCAACAGGCTGTTTACAGAAGGCTCAGGAAGACTTGATTCGGACAAGAAAGTCAAAATTACCAGGGCTAAAACGGACAATCTCCTGTGCAAGGGTTCTGAGATAAAAGGCGATTTTCTCGCTAGGCAGCTCAAGGATACCCAGTATATAGTCCTTGAAACCGTTACCAGGCTAAAAGAAGTGTTTCCCAAAGTGACCACCACAACTGGTTCTGTGACAGACTATCTAAAAGAAATCTGGCAACTTAAGAGCCTAATTGATGAAATGAATATTGAAAAGTACAGGGCAGTTGGAGAAACTGAATGGAGGGAGGAGAAGGATCGGGAGAATGGACTAAGGAAAGTTGAGCGAATAAAAAACTGGAGCAAAAGGGATGATCAGCGTCATAATGCCCTTGATGCCCTGGTGGTGGCATTGACAACTCAGGGCATAATACAGCGTATCAACAATGCAAATCAACTCTTCGAAACGACCAGAGAGATGAAAGAGAAATCTTTCGGATTTCCCGCTCCGGCACCGGACCTTCGCAGTAAAGCAATGGAGAGTCTTGGAGAAATCCTAGTGTCGTTTAAAAAGCCGGGGTCAAAAGTCTTGAGTAGAAAGATAAATAAAATCAATACCTCCAAAGGGGAGAAGGAACAGGTGACTTGGGCTCCTCGAGGGAGTCTGCATGAAGACACAATTTTTGGAATTAACAGATGGTACGAGAAGATTAATGTCAACAAAAAGCTTGACGAAATAACCGCATCCCAGATAGTAGGAGTGGAGGTCCGTATGGCTGTTCTGGAAAGACTTGCAGAATTCAAAGGAGACCCAGCCAAAGCATTCAAAAAACCTATCTTCATAGGTGAGAAAGAGATTAAAGAAGTAACAATTTTGAGTACCAGGTTTACGAAGAGGGTGCCATTATCAGAAAATCTGACCACTGCCCAGGTAGGGAAAATTGTCGATCCCATTGCAAAGAAACTTGTCAGGCAAAGGATAGACGACAAGGGGGGTATAAAGCAGGCATTCAGGGATTATTTGAATGACCCTATATGGCAGAATAAAGAAAAGGGAATAGTGCTAAAACATGTTACAGTATTTGACGATGGAAACCTTGAGTCGGTGAGG
>CALBTS010000463.1 GCA_937968035.1 uncultured Methanomethylovorans sp. | reverse complement strand
TAATGTCAATTACTGGTCACAAAGATTACAAGACTTTTAAAGCTTACATAAAAATTACTGACACCGTTAAAAAGGAAGAATTACTCAAAGCTTGGAAATAACATAACCATGAACAGTTTTGAAAACATTAATCAATCAGTAAGTGCTATTGAAAATCAGATCAAGTCTGAGCTTTTTACCTCAAAATCGATCTACGATACATATAATTTTACCTCACCGAATTATCGAACGCATTTCTTATCCGGGTTCATCGAGGAAATTAATAACGAACTGGACACCCTGCCACAGGATGAATATTTGATCAAAAAATTAAACGTCCTTATTAATAGCCTGCAGAGTGATCTTGACTCTGATCCGGTTTTAAAGAAGCAAACCAACTCAATTCGTGCGCAAAAGTCGCATATTGAATTCTTGATCTCTGAACTCACAAAAAAAGTCTTATCAATCGAAAAAGCCATTTTCAATAAAAGAGATGATTTTAAATCTGATATGACCTGTCTAACAAGGAAAGAAACAGCTCTTTTATTCCGGTATCTCCAATTGACAAATTCAATTCTTAATCATGATCAAATAAGTGACAGGGAATTGTGCAAACATATAGCGGCTTTGACCCATATCAGTGATGCACAATTAAGGAAGGAGTTAACCGGCAACTCTTGGACTGATCCAACCGAAATCTCAGCAAAAAGAGAAAACTTCGATAAAGTAAAATCAGTCCTGGAGTTCATCATCGATAGGATCAAGTCCGACTCTAAGCCTTTTAATTAGCTTATATTCACTTAAGTATAATTTGGCACCCCCTTTGGCACTCCCCCTTGCCCTATTCTAGCTTATAGGTTTGCGCCATGTTTCAAAAATAATTTGAAAAATGGCGAATGCAATATTTGTTCAAATGACTGCCGACGACCTGTGCGGCATGATAAGCGAATGCATCAAGGATGCACTAACGCTTAAAAGTCAGGAAAAACTTCCGGATCCCATTCCGGAGGATCTATTATCAATTGAGGACATTCAAAAGATCTTTAAGGTATCAAAAGTTACCGTTCACAAGTGGAAGAAAAAGGGACTTCTCCCCTTCTACAAAATGAACCGTAAAGTCTACTTCAAGAAGTCTGAAGTAATCGATGCCATGCAACACAAAAAAAGAAAACTGGAGGTGTGAGCTATGATAGACACTATTGTGATCAGAATTCATGACCTTAGAAAGCATCATGAATTAGTCAGGTTCGTTAACCTTAATTTTAAGGGATCATCTAAGCATACTGCAGAAATCCCGAGGGATGCGGTTGATGAAATCAGGAAGTCTCCATTAGCTGATGATAAATTCATTGTGGATTACTTCAGGAACAGTAAAACCGGTACTCATATAATACATTACAAGTCGCAGGAAAGACTTAATACATCCGGCCATTACTTTTTTCATGCCTTTGAGAATAGGGATAGAGATTTTCTTGAATTCAATTTCTCAATTCCAAAATATAAGTATGGAACAAACATCCTTCATTTTGCACGGCACATGTGGGACAAAGATTTTGTATTCCATAATCATTCTTCTCTCAAGTATAATCTTAATGAGTCCTATGGGTTGTTGATTTCTTTCATTAAGAACTTCTTTTTACGGGAGTTTTCAGATATGTGTTTAATTGATTTTTCATGCGTAGAAATAAACAGGATCGATCTCGCATATAATCAGGTTTTTGATTGTAAAAAACATGCACTTGAATACCTGGAATACCAAAAGAAAATAAGAAGGAAGCACTCACGAAAGGATATAAACCAATTTCGGGAGTACGAGACCTCCCTTATGTATACTACTCATAGATATTCACTTAAGATTTATCACAAAGGATCTGAGTATACTAAGCATGATCGTAAAGAACATAAAAGGATTAACATCCTTAAGGGCAAGGAATATTTTAAAATAAATGAGCTACAGTCAATATCAGATAAGATTCTTCGGTACGAGGTCACTTTTAGAGATTCAATGCTTACTTACTTGTACAGCAATAAATTATTCCGTAAAAGTTGCCCGCAACATAAAGCCAGATATGAAATCTATAAGAGTGTCGAGGCATCAATTGACAAGAATGACAGAATTTCAGAGATGATTGGTAAAATTTCTGATCCTAATAAGAAAGAAAAGTACATGACAACTCATCCATACATAAAGATTGATCCTAAAGAGCAGCGTATTCATAAGGATATAAAAAAGCTCTTATCTCGGGGGCGCCAATTTATGTTGACTATCGATGAAGATGTTGAACGCTTTAATTCAGAAACAGCTAGCTATGGCTATTTTGAACAAAGAGCGCATTTCTCAAAAGACCTATTTAAGGAATGTGCAAAGTTCTTGCTCAGTTTCGTCAAAGCGTTCCAGGTATCAGAGAAGCCCTCAATAAGCGTAGTTTCAGATAGAATCGATCATTATAATGCCACTCATTACGAAAAATTGCCAAAGAACGCGATGATGAAATTTTATGAATTGCTTCAGAATAACTCCTTTGAAGACATTAAACGGAAAGAACTCTACGCAAAGGCTTCTTATTACCGGTACCTCAAAAGATTCAATGAGATCGGTATAACCACAAATAATATAATTGACCTGGATTTGATTTGTGTCCCGGCCGATCTAAGAAATTACCACTCATTAATTTATGCTAAACGTCAAATCTTTAATCAATAAAATCATGAATACAATCATTATATTAAAAGAAGGTTTTTGTTACCTCAAAAATTATGAGTTCTATTCAGTGTCAAAACAAGATATCTGTCAATTCGAGAATGACGATTTTCAATTAAGACTAAATCCAATCCCTCTTTTAAAGAAACATTTAATGATGACCGGATTCAATAAATGTCATGACAATTTCGGAAGGGGGGATTATTTTAAACTCATGGGTATTAACATTTGGTGGAATAAGGAAAAACAAGTCTATTATTATACATGCAGGAGATTCATTTTCTATATGCGATATTTCCATGAACTTCAATACTTCCTTGAAAAATACCTCCACCTCTCTATTAACGATTACACAGAAATTGCAGGGTATATAAATAACTATTACAGTAGTGCCAGGAGTCGCTTTAATCTTAATTTATATTACCAATCCATGGGGATTCATCCTGGTTCCGGTTTTACTTACCAATGCGACACCAAAAACAAGCATTTTTGATGTGATTTTTTTCAAAATTCTGATATGCGCAGCTTGCTTAAAACCGCGTTTTCTTGCATCGAGACAATTTCCATTTAAGTAAGCTGCGTATTTCGTTGAAATACACTTAAATGAAGCACTAATTCGATGGAAATCGAGTGCTCACCGTGAGACAACTTGTCCTATGTTATAATACGGACAAGTTGTTTCGTTTGGGATCAATTCAGAAGGTATGATCGACCGCTCTGCTGTGGAGGGATTTGCCAGGTGCGTATGACCTCTTACTCGTCCGCTTTTGTCAGCAAAGGTTTAT
>CALBTS010000462.1 GCA_937968035.1 uncultured Methanomethylovorans sp. | reverse complement strand
TCTCAACGGATTTTACAAGCTGCATTTGATATTTGGGAGAAACCAAATCTTCCATACTTTCACTTATGTTATACTATAAAATAAACGCAATTCATTTATTAATAATTGGCATGAGCTATGATGCTCTTTATCCAAACGTTATTCGAAATCCGGAAATATCTCAAGATCAAATTTAAGAAAGATATTTATAGGTAACCCATATCAGCCATGCTATAATACCCATCATTTGTAATAATGAGATGATCCAGTAAAGTAATATCATGTATAATAGCTGCTTCTTTGAGTTTACTAGTGATCCTATTATCAGCTTCACTAGGCTCTACATTACCACTAGGGTGATTGTGGCATAGGATGATCCCAGAAGCATTTGCTTTCAATGCATACTGCAATATGATCCTGACATCAGTTACAGTACCTGATATACCTCCCTGGGATATCTGAGCTATACCCAGGACTTTGTTTGCTCTATTTAACAGCATCAGCTTACATTCCTCATAAAGTTCTATGGTTTCTTTATCCCAAGACTCCCTGAATAGCTCAAGGGCATGACTGGAGCAACGCACTTGTGGTCTATCTGATGCACTGACTCTGCTTGAATATTTTAATTTTACCTCTGCAATATTGTTTTCGTTTGTTTTCATTGTGTTTTGATTAATAGGTTAGTAGAAATAAGAAAACCCAGGCATTTAACCCGGGTCAGATTGTTAATATATTGAATTATAATGTATTAGATTATTGCCATATGTATAAAATACCGTTTAAGGCCATTTACAGGCGATTTAAAGCACTTTCATATTGCAGTTAGAGGAGAATTAGTTTGGTGCAGCAAATGCCATAAAATCCAAAAAATTGACTTATGTGTAATTTACCATTAGTTGTATTGTTCTGAGATACACTGCCTTATCAATATCCTTTAGGAATAGAAAAAGTTAGGCGAAAATTCGTTCAACAATCTGCCTTTCTATGGTATTCAGATGATAATCTCCAGCGATTATTTCTGACCCATATCGATCCCATATCTTTTCAAATGTTGTTCCAATAGCATTTTCAGTCCATTTTGTATCAGTTAAACACATTACAGGTCCATCATGCATTCCACAGATATTTGATGTGACAATTAATCCGTCTTCATTATAAACTTTCATTTCATTGAACATTTTCTTTGCTGCTTCTTTAGCTTTTACTTCAGAGTCGAATTTCTTCCCAATCGGAACTTGGCACGCCCCAATAATAAATCTGGGTGTTAGTCCATAATTATAATCTGAAAAAGCACCATTTCGAAATGCCTTAAGAACTTTAATCCAGCTATTCATTTAAATTTACACTTTATGTGGAGTAACTTTTTACATTATAATCCTATTTGATTTGAAGAGTTAACAAAGCAAAAATCTTCCAAGGCTAATTTTAAAGGGCCAATAACGATTGGCAGTATATAACTTTTGGGATTATGTTGCTCTTTTAAGTCAAACCACAACTACTTTTAATAATGCCTGGCAAACTTGAAAATGCACTGCAGCGGCAATTGCGTATGTCAGGGTTTTGGCAGTAGTGAATTACGATGTAATACCGAATAAATAGGAATTATCTTGATACTCATCATATTCAATGTTTTCATTTTGTTCTTGAATATCAAGTCTTTGGAAAGTAAAATCAACAATTTCAGGTTTGTCTTTGGTAAACTTACCTTCTTTTGTATCCATAACAAACTCTAATATAGCATTATGGTTATTATCGTATTTCACATTTATCTTTTCCATGGCGCAAAATTACTTAAAATTAACTCTTTTTTTCGTTTGATGTTCAATTTGTGCCTTTATTGGTTTTAAGTCTAAGTTAAATTTACAATTATCACAAATTAAAATATTATTGTTATCCACATTGGGATTAGTCGGTAAATTAGCTTTTTTTATCACTTGTGAATCTATCTCAAAATATCCTTGAATCTTATGCTTCTTCCTACATTGTGGACAATCTACATTTATTTCTATGCCTTCTATTTGATGTTGTTTTTGTTGTCCAATTGGCGGTAGTTTTGGAAGGTTTAAATTTTGAGGAATGCCTGGATTCACTGAAAACGTTTTTCCTAATTTAAAGTTGTCAAGATAATACAACTTGTAAATTGTTGACATGTCAAAGATTAGTCGGATAACTGTTTTTATGCGATAGACTATTTCAGATAGCTTAGAATCTTCATCAATTCTTTCGATGAGAAGTAATTCGTTTAAATCCTCAATTTTTAATGAACGTCCGTGTGTTCTCCATTCTGTATGATTACATAACAAATCTGCAACTTCTTTTGCTCTTGCTATTCTTTTGGTTTCGTCAACAGGTTCTTTTTTTGTTCTAGTTACCGTCCAATTTTTAAATTTATATTTTGCTAACCAATTTGACACCAAGTCTTTTGCAAATTCAAGAGAATTTATAATTCCACCTATTTCTCCCGGGGAAATTTGTGCAACCATAACAGCATCGAATGGATTTAAAACTCCATTCTTTAATGCCTCATCCCTTTTGTTTTCAACCCATTCTTTATAATCATGTGCCGAAACGATACTTCTTCCAACTTTAACTTGTGCATCAATTGGTCCTAAGCTACCAGTATCAGTCATATAGATATTGTCTCCAGATAAAACTAAAATTGTTCCTGCACTTTTTGCCTCACCTGCAATAATGAAATTCACTTCTTTAAATTTCTTACGTAAGAATTTTGCAATTTCTTCAGCAGATTCGCCACTACCACCAGGGGTTTCGATATAAAAATCAATCGTATCCTTTCCCGTTTCTCTGAGTATGTCTTGAATGTTATAAAAATCATCTTGCACAAGACTTACGTCAACACCCCTTCTTCCTTTAGTTATGTCAGAAGCATAAACAAATAAATATCGACCTGTATATTTATTGTATTCATTAATGAGCTTTTGAAGTTCATTTTGCAAATCAATAAGTCCTAATCCTTTAGAAACATATTCGTTTAATATACTTGCCATATCTTGTTTTATTTTGATGTGTCTGTCCTTTAGATTATTGTCAATATACTTATTGGTTTACCATTGTGGCACGCTATATCCATAGTGAGCATAATAAAAACCCTTAGATTCTTGGATCATCCTTTCAAATTTATAGAATTACTACATCTGTTATACTCTTAATTACATAAACTTAACTTTATGCGAGCCGTTGCGAGTTGCAGACAATTTTCGGCAAGCTGCAGCGTGGTTAGCGA